>JACMIX010000231.1 GCA_014380935.1 Gloeobacterales cyanobacterium ES-bin-141
AGTCGAGGAAGTTCACCATCGTGCAGACCGGTGCCAGTGGAAGCAGTTCCAATCAGGTGACACTGGGTAGTGCAGCGGAACCGACCCATGCACCACCGAGTTCGATCACGGCAACCCCGCTGAGCGGAGGGGTCGCCCTGTCATGGTCTGCGGCACCGGGAGCCTTGAGCTACACCGTCAGGCGCTCGACGACCAGCGGCTCGAACTACAGCATCGTCCGCAGCGGTCTGACCACGACCAGTTACACCAACACTGGCTTGGCCAACGGCACAACCTACTACTACGTGGTTTCGGCCATCAACGAAGGGGGTGTCTACGCGGACATCGAAACCGCCAACACCAAACAGGTCAGCGCCAAACCCGGTTCTAGCTCCTCCGCCAAGCTGGACGAGGACAGCACAAGCCCTTACAGCCCCAACAGGCAGAACATACAGGCAGACAGCTACAGCCTGACAGCCAAGTCCATCGACAATGACGGAGCGAAAGCGACTTCCAGTGCCCGTACTATCAGCATCGGAGCAGGCAAACTGGTCCTGCTGGTGAGTGGTTCGGCAACGCTCAACACGGCTGATAGCCTTGTCAAGCAGCGTCTTGTATTGATGGGATTCAGCGTCAGCGTTAAGGCGGACGATCAGGCGACCAGTGCAGATGCCAATGGTAAGGCCCTGGTCATCATCTCCGCGAGCGTCGACTCAGACCTAGTGAGTACAAAGTTCCGCAGCGTCCCGGTCCCAGTCCTGAACTGGGAGTCTAACCTGTTCGATGATATGGGTATGACTGACAGTACCGTCGGTAGCGACTACGACATCAACGACAACGTGAAAGCAGTTCAGATCGTCAACCCCGATCATGCGATGGCTGCCGGACTTTCATCGAGCGTAACGGTCTACACCGACGGTGGAAAAATGAACTGGGGTACCCCTGGTACAAATGCCATCACAATCGCCACTACCACCGGTGATGAAGCGAGAGTAGTCGTCTTTGGCTACGAGAGCGGAGCGGCCATGCAGGGGATAAACGCCCCGGCGCGTCGGGTTGGCCTGTTCCTTAACATCACCGAAGCGAATACCCTGACCGAGGATGGATGGGCGCTGTTCGAGGCGGCTGTGCGCTGGGCGAGTGAGAGCGACAGTGAAGTCCTGTACGTCGCAGGACGCACCTCTCTCAGTGCAGCTGACAGGGCTGTTTACCATCGGCTTACCTCCCGGGGCTACAAGGTAAGCGTGGTGGACGATGATCTGGCCACGAGCAGTGACGCGGAGGGTAAAGCACTGGTGATGATCTCCGCAACATCCAGTGCCGCAGTAGTCAACAACAAGTTCCTGGATGTGGCTGTACCGGTGCTGAGCTGGGAGGCCTATATCCTGGACGACCTGGGCATGACCAACTCGAGCTCGACGAGCCTTGGGGTAGCGTCGGGACAGACCCAGGTAACGATTGTCAACTCCTCTCGACCGATGGCAGGCGGGTTGTCCGGCACCAGGACACTCTACACTGCAAGCGGCAGCATGGCCTGGGGTGTACCGGGCACAAGCGCCATCAAGATTGCCACCCTCAAGGACGATTCCAGCAAGGTGGTCATCTTCGGATACGAGAAGGGTGCGGCGATGCCCGGCATGGAAGCGCCTGCCCGCCGGGTGGGTATCTTCCTCAACGACATAGAAGCATCCTCTCTTAACAGCGACGGTTGGTTGTTGTTCGATGCAGCCGTCCGTTGGGCAAAAGGGCAATAGTCTCTACAGCAAGCCAGACCGCTGAAGCCGTTTTCAAAAGACCCCGCCGAACCTAATACCGGCGGGGTCTTTTTGGCCAACAGTACTCGGGTTTGTGGAGCAGCTTAACAGATAGAAATCTCGAAAAGACCTGTAACACAAATATTTATGTAGCACAACCTGTGTGTGGCGAATTTTACACTTACTATAATTCCGTGTCTAACTTTGCTCATAATCCCCCTAACGAGAATCGTCATGAAAGTCAGTCGGTCAGCTTCGTGGTTGAGTAACTCCTTGTCCCACGTGCAGGCAAGTCTGGGCTGGTGGTGTCTGGTGAGTGGTCAGTCTCAGAGGGGTAAGACCTCTGAACAGATAACTGGGATTGTTCCATCCCAGGTGGGGAGGGCATTGAAAGAGGTGGGCCGAGGTACAGCGACGAGCCTTGCAGCCCTGGGTCTTGCTGCGACAGTAGGGCTGTGGGCTGTGCCGGTGCACTCACAGGTGAGCTTCATTACTGCGCCGACCTATGCTCTTGGAGATAGTCCCCAATCCATCGCAACTGGAGACCTGGACGGGGACGGCGACCTCGATCTTGCGGTCGGCACAGGCAACAACGTGTCTGTGCTGAAGAACAACGGCAATGGCACCTTTGCTGCTCCTCAAACCTTTGCGGGTGGAGGAGGCTCCCTCCTGGTCGGGGACCTGGACGGGGACAGCGACCTTGACCTTGTGGCCGGCA
>JACMIX010000232.1 GCA_014380935.1 Gloeobacterales cyanobacterium ES-bin-141
CGCACCCGAATGCAGAGGGACTCTACACCCGAGAACAGTTGAACATGCGTGGTCGGGTCGCCATTTTTATCGACGGGTCCAACCTTTTCTACGCCGCGCTTCAGCTTGGCATCGAAATTGATTACACAAAGCTTTTGAATTGTTTGACTTCCTCCTCACGCCTGTTGCGCTCCTTCTTCTACACAGGTGTAGATAGGACCAACGAAAAGCAGCAGGGTTTCTTGCTATGGATGCGGCGCAATGGTTATCGGGTGATTACCAAGGATCTCATTCAACTGCCGGACGGTTCTAAGAAGGCCAACCTGGATGTAGAAATCGCCGTGGACATGCTCTCACTGGCAGGTACCTACGACACGGCCATCCTGGTCTCGGGTGACGGTGATCTTGCCTACGCAGTCAACGCCGTCGCCTATAAAGGTGTACGCGTCGAGGTCGTCAGCCTGCGCTCGATGACCAGTGACCTGCTCATCAATGTGGCTGACCGCTACGTGGATCTCGAACATATTAAAGAAGGGATTCAGAAGGCACCCCGCCAGACCCCGTACCACTACCGTCCTCTCTCGACCAACGGTATCGTGGTCAACCTGACCGACGAGGACAGCGAGGGCTAGTTTTGAGTGTAGATGCCGGTGCAGCGGGGACACTCTATCTGGTTGCAACCCCGATTGGAAACCTTCAAGACATTACCTTACGGGCTTTGCAAATCCTCAAACAGTGTGACCATATTGCGTGCGAGGATACTCGCCACTCCCGCAAACTGCTCACCCACTACGAGATTCACAAACCCCTGCTCAGCTACCACACACACAACGCGCACCGCCAGCTCACACCCCTGCTTGATCGGTTGCGTGCAGGTGAACAGATTGCCCTGATCACCGATGCGGGGATGCCAATGGTCTGCGACCCGGGGACCGAACTGGTCAAAGCCTGTCATGCGATGGGAATACCTGTGGTCGTGGTACCGGGGGCGAGCGCGCTGACTGCTGCCCTGGCCGCCGTGGGCGAGCCGGGTTCGCGCTTTGTGTTCGAAGGATTTCTACCTGCTACCGGAGTTGAAAGGCGGGCGCGGCTCGCAGCCATCGGTCGTGAGGAGCGGACTGTCGTGCTCTTTGAACCTCCACACCGGGTTGTCGAAACCCTGGCTGCGTTGCTCGCCCTGGGTCCACCCGAGCGGGCAATCTCCATTTGCCGTGAACTGACCAAAATCCACGAGCAGATCTGGCAGGGGAGCTTGCGTGAGGCAGTTGAGTACTTTAATCAGAACACACCGAGGGGTGAATTCACTCTGGTCCTGGCTGGTGCGGCACCGGTTGAGCGGACATTAGACCCAGAACAGCTCCGCTCTGCCCTGCAGTTACTTCTAGCCGAAGGACACTCTCGCTCTGAGGCGAGCCGCCAACTAGCAGAGCAAACGGGTCTTGCCAGGCGTTCCATCTATCAGCTCTCACTTGGTCTATCACCGGTGGAGGATATCGAGTCAGATATTGGCGGATGAGTACTCGTGTCTGTTAGTGTGGACAAGCGACTAACGACGCGGGGTAGAGCAGTCTGGTAGCTCGTCGGGCTCGAAAAGTAGATTCAGGGGTGGGGTGTCTCGCTAAGCGCCTTACTACATCAAACCTGGTTCTGCAATGGGCTGTACAAGGGGAAACCCCTGTACGAATACCTGCCAAATTCGGGGAAGCCTCAAGCGGGGTAATCCCGAGCCAAGCTCCAGAGATGGAGAAGGTGTAGAGACTAGATGGCAGGCACCCTAACGGTCAGGCCGAGGGTGAAGGGATAGTCCAGACCCCAAACTGCGCCAGCAGGCAGCGGAAGCTGTAGTGGTATGCATAACCCGAAGGTCACTGGTTCAAATCCAGTCCCCGCAACCAAATGCACAAGATGCCGGTGAGGTTTACCTCCCGGCGTGTTTGTGTGGATATTTTTTCACACTGCAGCCGGGGTGCTGAAGCTCCGGGGGTAGCCCCCGGTTAATAAGTAAACATTTCTACCAGGACAGTACTGACCTGTCTTGCCGTATCTTCCTCAAGAGTGCCCAGGTACTTGATCAGGCGAGTCTTATCGACAGTGCGTATCTGGTCCAGTGCAATTTGTCCGGTCTTGTCAGCAAAGACAAGTTCGACTCTGGTTGGATAGGACCGCAATACGGTTGTCAATGGTGCAACAATTGCTGTGCGCAGGTTCTGGTGCAACTCATCGGGAGATACGACAACGCAGGGCCGTGTCTTCTGAATTTCGGCACCCCTTGTCGGGTCTAGGGTAACGAGAAAGATATCAAAACGCTTCACCAATGCCACTCCGCATCATCCCACTCGATGTTTGTGGTATCAGGCAGCAGATAGCTCAAGTCCTCAGCTTGCTGCCCATCAGTAGACTGGGCAAAACGCTCAAGCCAACCTGCTCGTACCTGCGCCGTCGGGACTAGTACGAGCCGCCCTTTCTCTACTAGCAACTCAGCCGAGTCTGCAAAGCCGCATTGCTCGAGTAATGCTTTAGGTAAGCGCACACCCCGAGAATTACCGATCCTGATAATCTCTACTTTCATCGGTGTTTGTTGCGGAGTAATTACTATGTACGTACATCTTAGCGATACGCGGGGCTATGTGGGTTAGCCCGAAGGTCACTGGTTCAAATCCAGTTCCTGCAACCAGATATGTAAAATGCCAGTGAGGTTCTCATCCCGGTATTTTTGTCTGGATATTTTTTATATTTTTGATCCTGAACTACGGATCAATAATTTGGGAGCAGATCGCTACACTTTGGTTGTAGGGGAGAAAACCAGGATGAATGTGGAGAGTCCGGCATGTCCGATAGTCCCAACATTGTCAACGTGCCCCTACAGACGGTGCGGGAGTCAACCTCTTTGCTTGTTCAACTGGCATTCTGTCTCAAATACTTCATCACCACGAAAGTAATGTTGTCGTGGCCCAGTTCTTTAAGAGCCAGGTCAATCAGTGCCTGGCTGCCGACGTTCAGTTCTGTGTGCAACAGGGGTGCCAGCATACTCGACCAGGAGCGCTCCACCAGGCCGCCGTCGCACAACCCGTCACTGCACAACAGCACCAGGCATTGCTCAGGCAGTACGAATGTTTGTACCCTCGGTTGTAAGTCTTCAACGGGCACAACCCCCAGAGCCTGAATGAGATGACCACCGGTTGCAATCTGCTGCATGGCATTGGTGGTGGTGTGAGCGAGGCTTACTTCGTGGTTGGTGACGTCGTCATCGACGGTCAACTGCTGGCAGTGCTCCTGGTCGATGAGATAAATCCGGCTATCGCCTACATGCGCGATGTGCAGTAATGGCCCGCTCAAATAGCAGACCACCGCAGTTGTGCCGATGCGGCGGTGGTGGGTGCGGCCTTGTTGCAGGTTAATCTCCCACAATCGTTTGTGGGCGCAGTGCAAAGCTTCTGTGAGTCCGCCGCGGATCTGGGCGGCATCGAGGCGGCGGTTCAGGGAGACGAGGTCTGCTTGCAGGCTCTCCAGGGCAAGATGGCTTGCCAGTTC
>JACMIX010000233.1 GCA_014380935.1 Gloeobacterales cyanobacterium ES-bin-141
GGTCATAGCGGTTGGAATTATGCTGTGCTAGCCGCTCCAATTCCTCTTCGCCCTTCCACTCCTCGTAATCGGCACTGCCGGTGCGAATGACAAAAAAGTCCGGGGTGTGCAGGTGGGTAATCTTGTGGTTCCCTTTGCCCTGATACTGGAGTTTAAAGGAGGGCGGCTGGTCGTAATACTCCAGCACGTCCGGGTCGTACTCGTACTCATAGATGCCGCATAGTTCGTTTTTGTGACTTTCGAACTGGACGGTGTGACCCATTTTGTGGCTCGGGTAGCGACCCGAGACGTTACCACCCCGCCCCTGCACCGCGCGGGAAGGTCCCATTGTGCGGATGGAACGGACAAGGGACCGGGTTTTCTCGGGCAGGCCCAGGCGGTCTGCCCAACGCTCGAATTGTTCTTCGGTCATCATGCGGTCGATCTCCAGACAGGGACGGTACTGGCGCAAGATGGAGCCGGGCCGCAACCGAATCGCGGCCCAGGGTCTGAAAGACCGGGCAGCTAGCCAAATACCGTTAAATTATTGAATAGTATACCGCTAGAGCCAGGGATTGTAAGGTCGGAAAGTTCAGTATTTTGGTACGATGGTGTGCAAGGGTATGAGACAGTTCAATGCAGCGGAATATCGGGACAGATCTGCCCGAGCGTCCGCCACACACTTTGGACGGCGAGGGGTCCGGGGGTGCTTGTGGCGATGCAGAAGGTTTTCGGGAGCGGTTGCGGAAGCTGGCGTCGATGGCGGGGAGTGTTAACGCCCTGGCCAAAAGGAGCGGTGTCAAGCAGAGTAGTCTGCGGCACTACCTGGACAAAGGGGGTGAGCCAACACGGCCGGTGATGTTGGCACTGTGCAGGTCGATGGGTGTTTGTCTTGCCTGGCTCGCGGGCGGGGAACCGCCGATGGGCGTGGACGAGGACATCTTGAGCGACCGGTTCGCCTATTTACCTCTTTTTGATGTGCGGGCGTCGGCCGGTGGCGGTTCGGCAGTAGAGTGCGAACCTGTGGAAGAGGTCGTGGCTTTCAAGAAAAGCTGGTTGACCCGCAGATTTGGCAAATCGAACCCGCAAGCGCTCCATTTGCTCTCGGTGGGTGGGGAGAGCATGGAACCAACGCTGCATTCCGGGGATCTGATCCTGGTGGACCGGGAGGAGCTGGGCATCCAGGATGGAAGCGTTTACGTTTTGAGCCTGGAAGGCAATCTTTTCGTCAAGCGCATCCGCCTCAAAGACGCCTTGCACGTCGAGGTAGTCAGCGACAACCCCAAGCATGCCGGCTTCGCGATACCCCTGAGCCAGATTGGCCACGAGGTTCAGATCCTCGGAAGGGTCGTGTGGGCTGGGGTGGGTCTGAGCTGACACGTAAACTTCCACCTCAATAGCCTGCACCAGGGGAAGTGTAGCGGATTTCAATGACTACCGACTGGCGCGCGCCAAGAGTGATGCAATGCACTACCGGTGTTAGGGAATGGGCTATCTCGGGCATCAATAGCTGTTCGAGCACGAGCCTGCAATTTTTCTTGGTCACTTTTATTGCAAAGGTTACAGTAAGTGACTTCCAAAGTTTCGGGCCGATGTCCTGGCGTAAGTAAGAGGCTGAATAGGAAGCTTGCCGGGCAATTTGGGCGTAACCAAGATGGTTCCACGACCCGCGGAAGACCACACGGGCTGCCTCGCCTAGATGGTCACCAGTAACCTGGAAGATAGCCATCTCAGTGGCTCGAAGCGCTTGTTCTACGTCTATCGTCAAGCACCCGGGGTGGTCGCAAACGACAAGCAAGGGCTTTTGGTTACAGCAGTTCTGTACGATGTCATCCGCTAGTGTGCGGTGCGGCTTCTGGTCCTCGGCCCCTCCCTGCAGATCAACTCTCATCCAGAACCGTCCTTATGGGGCCTGCCGATCTGTTTCAGCAGGGTTGGGAGCATCGCTCCCAGCAGGCGACCGAGCCGTTCGAGATCCAGATCGATGTCTTCCCCAGCCATGAATCCGTTTGGTGCCGTGACGTCTGCGACGGCGGGCACGACCAACTTGCGAGTAGACGGAATTTGGAGATCAGGCCGCCCACCCGCTGCCTCGCCTCCGCTATCTTCTCTGCATACCGGTGTTGGGGGAGTCGGTGCAGATAGCGCTGGTCCTGCATTCGCAGCTATTTTCCCCGCGCTGCCGCCCAGGTGCGAAACCGACTTCAGCACTTTTGGGGGCAATGCGTTCAGCATTTTCAGCGACTTCCACTGCTCCGGGAGCCAGGGAGGTGCTTCCCGGTCGTCGAAGCTCGCTTCCTTCCACCGCAGGTAAGTCTCAACGTCTTCAAGGCGATAGAGCCAGGCACCTTGCCCCTGCCCTTTCCTCACCGTGGGCAAAAAGCGTAAGGGGTGGCAACGTTTGCGGACGTCGTTGTCGATATGCGTGATCCCACCCTGAAGCCTGTAGAAAGCATTGTCCCCGATGCCCAACATAGTCAGAACCTGCGAACGCGGAAGGAGGACGGCGCTTTCGATGGAGCTATCGACTATAGCTGGGCTCTCGATGAGCTGCTCGAGTTGCGCCCAGAGTTGATCCTCCTCTACCAGGTTGGTGGAGGTTTGGACGGTCCTGGTGGGTTGTAATACTACTTGCAGCCGCAGCAACCGCCGCGCCAGATTCGCATCAACGGCGGGCAATTCGTTCGCCAGGTCTTCCACGAACGCTTCCACCTGTTGCAAATCGGCCGCTTCGCGCAACTGCTCCCACCGCGACACTGCTGGGTGCTCTGTCGGCAAATGGAAGAGGCAAAGGTCCATTGCAAACACGATGTCAGTCCACAACTTTGGGATTGCCGGCTGCTGTTCGAGACACCGTGCGCCCTGGACACGGACTATGGGCGAGCCGGTGTGATTCACCATGCCGCGTGTCCCAAAGTCCAGAAATACCCGCCAGGCCGGATTGCCGAAGTCGAGCGAGCCATCAGTAAACAGGTCCTCCCTTAACCCCTGCATGTAGAAAGCGTCACCACGGTCGCCATTGTCGAACTCGGCCTGGATACCCCAGGTACGCCCGTCACAAGAGCTTTCCTTGAACCCGGAATCATCCAGTAAATCGAGAAGTTCGCCGTCGATGGCGACCGCAGTGATTGGCTGGGCCAAAATTAACTGCCAACAGACCAGGAAGGCCTGGACTGTCTCCGGTTCAAGCCCGTCCGCAAACCAGGCTCTCTGGACATGGGCATCCGGTCCGAGTACCCCTGACACGATATGCAGTGTTCTCATCGGTAACCCCCAGCAGACAATCCAAAACGTAGTACCCTTTCCACCCGGCCCGGCCCGGCACTTGCTAAGGGGAATGCGGCCACCCGCCAGAGTGCTTCCAGTTCATACGTCACGCTGCGTACGTGGGGGTCCAGGGACGAGAGAAAAGGACAAGGCAGGTAACGCAACTGGCTTTCCCCCGTCGGTTCGACGAGAACCACCGCAAGCAACCAGAGATTGGGGTACTTGAGCCCTGTCTCGATCTCGTTGCGGCTCAGCGTCACAGTCTTAGCCCCGATTACCCTGCCTTTGACCTCGATCTTGCGCGCGGCACCGGTTTGCACGTCGAGCGACTCGACATCGAAACCGCACTTGAGGGCGCTGACGTCCTTTGGTGAACACCCCAACGCACACTCTGCATCGATGACCGCTCGCATCGCGATTCGTTCAACCCGTTGCTTCGACAGGACGTGTAGCGTCGGCCCAGGTTTGTTCAATCCAGGACTTCTTTCCCTGGTAATGATGATTGCCCCTTTGTCGACGACGAAGGCATTGCCGTTTTGCAAATACTGTTGCAATGTTTCCTGGTCCACCAAACGCCGCCCTCACAACGATCGCTTTTTACATACGACAGGCAGGTTTACATCCAAATCCTACAAGCGTCAGTCGGCTACGTGATATTCACACAGCGCTGGCAGAATCTAGCGATTGGAGCCTCAGTAAAATTTTACAGAGGTAAGCCTACTTAAGTCCGTTACTGAGGAAAAAGATAGCAGAAGATCGATGATTTTGTTGTTCACAATGGAAAAAGATCCTGTAGAGGTGCCAGGGATGCAACGCGTCGTCACGAAGCGGATGGTTCTAGCCGTATTGTTGAGGGTGTCTGCCTCAGGAAAACTTGCCTTAGTTGTGAACCTTCCAGACATCCTTAAGCGTCGCATGAACAAGCTGGGTATAGATGCAGCCGAACTCGTTCGACGGTATGCCCGCTTGCGTATAGCCCGTGGCGAAGTAGGTATAAAAGCTAACAATGTTCGCAGGAGCATCATCCGCGTCCTCGATGGCGAGGGAAGCCCCACGGCTGAAACCCTTGTCGATCTCGTTGCTGCCCTTGGGGGAAAGGTAACCCTTACCTGGCAGGATGAGGTGATGCGAATCGAAGTTCAGGAGCACCAGGAGACTCTCGCAAACGATCTCGGCGTACAGGACATAGGTAGCGAGGAAGAAGGAGGTTGAGATTCAGGGTAGAAGGCCCATGACCGAGATACGCCGGAAATCAGGCAATAGTAGACATAGAAGCTCAATCCTCGAAACATTGTACGAACAGGATATGCAAATTGAAAATATTCTGGAAGCCTGCCTCGCTTTTGTCCCTGCATATCGAAGGTGGCAACAGCAAGACCTATAAAAGATAGCTGCAATCAGCAAATATTTCGCAGAATAGTCTTACTATGTCTACTATTGCCTGATTTCCGGCGTATCTCGGTCATAGGCCCAGGACGGTCACCAAGGCTAACCGCGCAGGACACTCGGCGGGCTGTCCGTCGCGAGCAAACAGGTGGGCAAAGTCCTGGTCCTGCCAGAGGATGTCCAGTTCGTCTAGGATGCACAGGTAGGGATTGCCCTTGGGGAAAGCGGCGCGAGCGATTCGAGCGGTGCTCATCGGTACCGGGTCGAAGGGTGTGGGCTTGAGGGACATGGACGGTCCTCAACTCTGCCCACCAGTTTGCCTTAACAGCCTGAATTGGGTTCGTGAGTTCGCCAGCAGTATCAAAAGCTGCCAAGAA
>JACMIX010000234.1 GCA_014380935.1 Gloeobacterales cyanobacterium ES-bin-141
GCCACTTACCGGGTTTGGGAGCACATGCGTCTCCTGGTCGAGCCGGAAGACTACGAGGACGAAGTGGCAGCCGTTCTGGACTCTGCTGCCTATCTATGACCCAGACTGACAACAACCGGTTGAAGGTACTGCGCACAAACGTTGCTGCTGTACGGGCCATTGTCGAGACTGTGGCCGGGACCCTGGGACCCAAGGGACTCGATGTCCTGCTGACCGACGAGGCCGGACGCATCACGGTTACCAATGACGGCGTCGAGATCCTCTCGCAGCTTGACGCGCAGCACCCCGCTGCCCGCCTGGTTATCGAAGCTGCCTCGGCCCAGGACCGCGCGGTTGGAGATGGAACAACCACGGCCACGGTGCTCGCGGGGGCGTTGCTCGACGCGGCCCTTGCCTGGGTTGAGCAGGGGGTCTCAGTCAACCCGTTGCTCGCGGGGATGCGCCTGGGTGTCCGGACGGCAATTGAAGCGCTTCGGGAACAAGCCAGACCTATCGAGTCTGTCGAGGATACCCGCGTATTGCAGGTGGCACGGATTGCTGCCCGTGAGGACGATTCGATTGCACAGGTGGTATGGGAGGCGGCCTGCCGAATTGGTCGCGAACGGTTGCTTGAAGGCGACCTGCGCCTCGGAGACCTGGTGCTCTCCCAGACCGGCACTCAAAACCAGTGGATCGACGGCGTCCTGATCGCCAAGCGTCCACTTACCCTGCCTACAGAGGGCTGGCAGCGGAGCGGGGCGATCCTGGTACTCACCGATAACCTCGCGCCTGAAGACCTTGATCCCCAGATACTCGCGACTGAGAGTGGCTTTGGCCGCTTCTTGCAAACCCAGGAGAAACTGCGCTCAGACCTGCAGGTCCTGGTTCAAGAAGGGGTCGTGCTGGTCGTCTGTGAGAAAGCCATTGCTCCCCTGGCCGAGGAGTTCATAGCCGAAGCAGGTATCCTCGCACTTCAACGCGTCCTCACCCGCGACACCCAGCGCGTCTTGAGCTTTACGGGTGCTGAGCCCGCCCGCCAGGCCATGCTTAATCAGTCGCACCGGTTGACATCCAGACTCGGCAAGGCCACCGTCCGCTACGACCGTGAACACAGCCGGGTGATTTTATCCGAAGGAGCCGGTTCTCCCCTGGCGACAATCCTGGTCGGTGCCGTCAGCGTAGACGTCGCCGCAGAGCGAGAACGTATTGCCATTGATGCGTGCGGGGCACTCCAGGCGGCCCTCAAGGATGGAGTGGTGACCGGAGGCGGGGTGGCGGAACTTATCTGCCGTCGCAACATCCTGAGCCTGGCCAGTCAAACCGAGGGCCTTAACCGATATGGGTTGGAAGTCGTAGCCACCGCACTGCGCAGGCCCATCGAGCAGATCGTGGCCAACAGCGGCTACTCGGCGCTTGAACGGGTAGCCGCTCTCGAAGCCGCCCACCAGCGTACAGGCAACTTCCGTCTCGGGATTCACTGCGAGAGCGGCGAAGCAATCGACCTTGAGCAGGCAGGCGTGATTGACCCGGTTGCCGTCAAAATTCATGCCCTGCAGGCCGCGGCGGAAATTGCCGAACGTATTCTTCGCATCCAGACGATTGTGCGACGACGTGAAGTTGTTGAACAGATCCCTTGATCTACGCCGGGGATCGGCGAGAATCAAAGCAAATATTCTTACATTAAGGGGACTTACGCGCTATGTCGCGCATGGTTGTGTCGCACGCTTGTGGACACATCGCAGCAGGGGTGGTTATTTTATTTTCTCTGGAAGCTGGCATGATGCGTGCTCAACCCACGGTTGCAAATCTCAGCACCCGACAGGGCGAGTTGCGGATCGGTAATAAAACTTCCTATCCAATCCGCGTCGTAGTCACTAAGGCAGATGGGTCTCTTGAAGGTGCTTTCTGGGATTTTGCTCCCGGGGAGGGCAGTCTACAGGGCGTCCGTCTTGCCCTTGACGACAAGCCGGTCGTGATGGTCGAGGGGGACGTGATCACCGTGTTCAGTGTGGATGGCTCACGGCGCTACTGGGGACCGAATATCCTGGGCAAGACCAACGCTCCTTTCTGGGACGGCAAGCGCCGCGTCTGGAATACTGTATTGCGGCCCTGATACACAAGCTCTTGAGCGTATCTGTGCCCTTAATGGCGCAGAGATGGTCGCGCGAGAACGTAAGCCATTGTTCCGAGCAGGGGCAACAGGCTCGCGACCCAAAATGGCTGCATACCACTCAGACCGCGCCTGCGCATGTCATCAGCGAGCAGGAATGGAAAGAGCAATGAGAGCAGTACGAAGTCGAGGGTCATGACATGGACGAAGCGAACCGTGCGCCACTGCTCCCAGTAAGCATCCCAGTCCCCAGCGCCGATCCCCCAGACTATCAACCCGAGGATGCCGAGGACGACCGGCAAGGCAAGCCAGCGCGAATCGAAGACCCGCACGGCCCAACCGGCCTTGCGATGGGGCCAGTCGTCGTGGGGACGGCGCAGGATCAAGTAGGGCAGCAGGGCAAACGCTCCCACGGCGAGCATCCCAAGGCCAAATGGCCAGGCGGGCAACTTCTGACCGTGGCTGTCGGGGATGAGTAAGAACCAGTACAAAAGTGGTACCAGACCCATCAGGTTGAATACGGCTACTAGAGCAGGATTGCCCTCCAGGCGGATAAGCGACTCGATAAGCTTGAATGTGTCGGCCCCCTCGGGCGGGGCGAAACCAAAAGCATAGACGACGAAGCCAATCCACACAGCCGTAAGGAAAAGCTGGACCCGTGAGAATTTCATGAGATGCCGTGTTTTCTAACTTCACAATCTTAGAGGCCTTCCACATCAGGACGGTGCGGAGTGTTGGGCAATACCTGTAGGATGACAGGGTCAGTCGAGACCAATCGATGCTGATACATCTCATCGCCGATTACGGAAATGGGGACCCGGCTTTTCTGGAGGTCAGCCAACGCCTCCAGTTATTTCTGCCCGAAGCGCAGATCCTTCATCTGTCGGTCCCGCCTTTCAGCACACTCGCCACGGGCTTCTGGGTAGCACAGCTCGGTCTCAATCCAGGTCCCAAGGAGATGCTGGTCTACCACAACTGTGCCCCGCGCAAAGACGATAGCCAGCCCCGCCAGGACAACGAAGGTGAGGGCCTCGTCTATGCCTTGCTACCGGGGGGAGTCCGCATGGTTGGGGTAAACGCCGGTTTTACACTCTCGTTTATCAAAGATTGCGCGCTCGACCTGCGCTGGATCAATGTTGCACGGGCAGGTTCACAGTTCCGTTCGCGCGATATCTTTCCCCAGGTCGTGGGCCAGATTGCCCGGCAGAATCTTGAGGTACTCGGTGACCAGCTTGACCGCGCTCGCCTGCCGGAGATGCCCATCGACCGGATCGTCTGGGCGGACGGGTTCGGTAATCTCAAGACCAGTATTCCTTATACCCAGATTCAACTTGAGGTGGGAGCCAAGCTCGTCGTGCGGGTCGGGGATGTCGTCAGTGACGCGACCTATTCCGATGGCAGTTTCAGAGTCCCGGAGGGAACGCTTGCCTTTGCACCGGGTAGCTCTGGCTGGCCGCTCACAGACGGGACACCAGTGCGCTGGATGGAGTTGTTTTTGCGGGGAGGGAGTGCCTGGCGACGCTTTGGGCAACCGCGGATCGAGGAGCGGGTGACGCTTATTCCCTAGGTTGAAAAGGTCGGCGACCTGACACCTAAGAAATGCACAGATTTTTACCGACAGCCTGGATCCCCGTGTTAGGATTTGCGCGAACCGGCCAGTCAGAGCACCTTATGACTATTGCTACTTCCACATCCTCCGAGTCCGGCCTGAATAGTTCCGGTCGGCCACTGTTCACCCGTTCACGATTCCGGCGGACCAAGATTGTCGCCACGATCGGGCCGGCCGTGGATGATCCCGAGGTGTTGCGCTCGATCATTCGAGCCGGGGCGACCACTTTGCGGCTCAATTTCTCCCATGGGACCCACATCGATCACCGCCGCCGCATCAGTCTCATCCGCCAGGTCTCCTTCGAACTCAATCAGCCTGTCGCTATCCTTCAGGATCTCCAGGGACCCAAGATTCGGCTTGGAAAATTCAAGGACGGTCCGATCAAGCTCAAGAATGGTGATCCCTTCATGCTCACCAGCCGCGATGTGCCCGCGGGTCCAACCATCAGTCCGGTCACTTACGAACGGCTGGCCGAAGAAGTCCCGGTCGGGGCGACCATTCTGCTCGATGACGGACGGGTTGAACTCGTGGTCGCATCGGTAGACCGGAACGAACAGATCCTGCACTGTCGAACCGTGGTGGGTGGCAAGCTCTCCGACAGCAAGGGCGTCAATTTTCCCGGCGTGACTCTCTCAGTGCCCGCCCTGACTGAAAAAGACCGCGCCGACCTGTTGTTTGGACTTAACCAGGGGGTCGATTGGGTAGCGCTCAGTTTTGTGCGTACCCCGGAAGACCTGCTCGAACTCAAGGAGTTGATTGCCCAGCAGGGCAAGCGCGTCCCGGTGATAGCCAAGATTGAGAAGTTCGAAGCGTTTGCCAACCTCGATGGGGTAATCGCTGCCTGTGATGGGGTGATGGTGGCGCGTGGCGACCTTGGCGTCGAGATGGACGCGGAGGAAGTGCCCCTGCTACAAAAACGGCTCATCCGCGCTGCCAACCAGGTCGGCAAGCCAGTGATCACGGCTACTCAGATGCTCGATTCGATGGTGAGCAATGCCCGTCCCACCCGCGCCGAGGTGTCCGATGTGGCCAATGCCATCCTGGACGGTACCGATGCGGTTATGCTCTCCAACGAAACGGCAGTCGGAGAATACCCGATCCTCGCTGTGGAGACGATGGCCCGCATCGCCGACCGTATCGAACGCGACATGCCTCCCAGGCTTGCCGTCGATACAGGACGTTCCATTCCCAACGCCATTTCCCAGGCGGTCGGCAGCATTGCTCAACAACTGGGTGCCCAGGCCATTCTCACTTTGACCAAGTCCGGGGCAACAGCCCGCAACGTGAGCAAGTTTCGCCCGGCTGTCCCGATCATCGCCGCAACACCCCAGACGACCGTGGCGCGCGAACTGCAAGTTGTCTGGGGAGTGTACCCGTTGCTGGTGCTCGACTTGCCTTCGAACCGGCAAACGTTTCAGGCCGCACTTAGCGCCGCTCAGGAACAAAAACTTGTGCTCGAAGGGGATACTGTCGTCATGACTGCCGGGACCATTCAGGGCCTCTCCGGCTCGACCGACCTGATCAAGGTTGAGGTAGTCAGCTCTGTACTCGGCAAAGGCAAGGGCCTTGGCCAGAACATCGTGAGCGGCAGGGCGAGGGTCATAAACTTCAGTAGTGAAGCGAGTTCCCTGACTCCCGGCGATATCCTGATTGCCCGCGCGACCGACTCCAGCTTCATCGAGGCAATCAAGTCAGCAGCCGGGATCATCACCGAGGAAGGCGGACTCACTTCCCACGCGGCGGTAATCGGTCTCAGGCTCGGTATCCCGGTCATTATCGGGGTCAAGGATGCCACCTCGTTGATCCGGGACGGTTCCGTGCTGACACTTGATCCCCAGAAGGGAGTCATCTACTCCGGGACTGCCTCTGCGGTATAAGAGGTAAGAAGTCCTTGCTCAGGGAAACACCAATGCTCGTCCGTCAAAAGCTCGTCCTGTGTCTATTAGGTACCGTGCTCGTCCTGGGAACCGGACCAACTGCCGATGCCGCGAACCAGCCTGGTAAGCCCCTGACCGACCTCAGCACCCAGTACTGGAAGGACACCCTCGCAACCTCCCCGCTCAATGCGACCAACCTGGGTTTTCACGATTATGATGACCGACTGGAGGATATCTCACCCGAGGGCCGCGCTCGCCAGCGGACCCAGATGGCGAATCTACTCAAGCAGACCGGCACTATCGACTCAGGGCTGCTCTCGGGCAGCGATGTCGTCACACTTGCGATGCTCAAGACCGGGCTTGACAACCGGCTTAGTGTACAGGCGGCGTGCCGCCCAGACCTCTGGAATGTAGATCATCTATTTGGCTTTCAATTGCGCTTCGCAAGGCTGCCTGTCTATCAACCGGTCACCAACCGTGCCCAGGCAGACGCCCTGCTCAAGCGTTAC
>JACMIX010000235.1 GCA_014380935.1 Gloeobacterales cyanobacterium ES-bin-141
ACCTGCCCTGAGGACGACCACATCTGGGGACCGCGCATACGCGACGACGACGGCCGGGTTCATCGGCTGCGGTGGTGGGAAGACCCGGCTTTTCTGACGCCCGGTTTACGGGTCGTCTTCGGACACTATCACATGGCGATTCATACGCCCCAGGCCATCTGCGTCGATTTCGGCGCACCGGTCGGTCCGCTTGCCGCTTATCTTGTCGATGCTGACCGCTTCGTGGTCGTGCCGCCCGCCATACTCGATGAACAGGCAGCCTACTTGCATATCTGAGGTGCACAGGTGCATCCGCCGGAGTCCTGTGCTAGGGCAGGGCTCCGACTGCTGCGAGGGCGTCGATCAGCCCGAAGCCGTCGAGGTAGGCGTAGCCTCTGCCGAGAATATTGGCGGCTCGGCCTGTGAAGTTGGTACCGTTTGAATCGATGAAGACCACGGTCGAGCCCTGGCCGGTGACCTGGCCGCCGATGAAGTCGGCCCCGTTGCCGCCGTTGTTGGCCGCCGTCTGACCATAAGCCGCCACGAGGTCGCGGTCGATGCCGAAGATGAGAGTCTGGCCGGAGGTAAAGGCACCGGCTGTGAAGGTGAGGGTGAGGGTAGTGTTGTTGGCGGAAAGCGAAGCCGTAACCTGAGCGGCGGTGATGGTGCTCGCCGGGCTCACGGTAAAGGGAAAGCCCGCCGGGTCGAAAACTACCCCCGCCGAGGCCAGATTGAGCGTGAGCTGATTGAGGCCTACCCCACCTGTGTAGGTGACTTTGAAGGCGTTCGGGTCGGTGACGGCGAGGGAGGCGGAAATCGTGTCGCCTACAGCGCTTGTCTGGATGGCACTTGCACCCAGTGAGAAGCGGCCACTCGATGACTTGACGATCGACTGGACAAAATCGGGGTTCAAGTCGTGCACGGCTGCTGTCGATTGAAAGATCTGGCGCAGGCGAGCCGGTGTCACAGAACCCGGCCCGCCGCCCGCCTCAAGAACGAGAGCTGCGACACCGGCAGCGTGAGGAGCCGCGGCACTGGTGCCGAAGAAATTGGGAAAGCTGTCGGGGTCCTGGGAGATATCGCCACCGGGCGGGAAGAAGGTCGTATTGACGCCATCGACAGCTGCGATGTCAGGCTTGAGGCGAAGTTGAGGACTCGCAAGGCGATTGCCGGCCGTGTCGAAGTAGATAGTGACCGGTCCTGGAGAGTTAAAGCCCTCGGGGGTATTGGGAGTCTGGAAGAAGTAGGCGGCGACACCCTGGGCACCCGCCGCTGAATTGTGGCCGAAGGTAATCGGTGTGTTGTTGCTGAAGAACTCGCGCACCAGGACACCGCTAAAGCCGACGTAGCGCACCTTGGTTGCAGTCGGGGCAGCAGTTGCTTTGCGGGTGATGACCAGCTGGTAGTCAAGCGCTGTGCTCAGACCCGAGGCGTTGAAGTTCTCGATCGGCTGGTCTGTGCCTCCGCCGGGAAGGTTGTTGCCGGTCGAGGACTTCACCAGAGTCTGGCCATCGGCACTGAATAAAAACAGGTCGAAGTCAGTATCGACTCGGCCCAGGCTGAAAGGATTGTCCCATTGAAAAAACAACGAAGCACCAGTCGCGCTGAAGCGCAATGTCTGTGAGACAGCCGGGGTACCGGCACCCGCATTGAAGTTGTGAAAGCCGCCCGCGGAGCTTGCTATCGGGATCAAAGCGAAGTTGATGTTTTCACCGTTGCCCTGCAAAGCGCGACCGGCCGCGTCATCAATCAGGCGCACATCGGAGAGGTAGCCGCGCTGGCTTTCACGATTTCCGGCCGAGGAGAAGTAGGGAATGCCCCGGCCCGCCACCGTGTCGGCCGCTTGGGCGACGATGCCGTCTGAGAAAAAAGGTTCGGCCAGATAGATGATGTCGTCGACAATGACACTCGCTGCGCAGCCAAGAGCCAGGTCGGCGAGGCGGAGGATGTTGCTAGCAAAGTTGGGCTGGCCACCGTTGGCTGTGGCGAAGCAGAGTTTTGCCTTGGGGGCGAGGTCGTGGACAATCTGCAGCATCCCCCGGCCCTCGTCGGAGGTGCCCGAATCTTGAATGACGACTACCGACTGGGTGTTGAGCGGGTTGTTGGGCGCACGCGGCAGGTCGAAGCTTGCAACATCGTCGGCTGCAGTCGGGGGTGTCGTCGCCGAGGCGTAGCTGTCGGAGAGCACACCAACCGTGATGCCTGCGCCGCAGAAACCGCTACAGTTGGTGCCGTTGACGAGATCGGTTTTGAGTACCGAGGCTCCCTGGGGAGGCACCGTGCCCACGTTGGTGAACGGTTTAAGACTGAGGATGACCGAACTGACGCCCGGTAGCCGGGCGACTTCGACCGCTCGTGCCAGGGGCAAATAGGCGGAGAGCACGCCCCTGGCGTAGGTAGGCACCTCGGCTGTCACTTCGACACCCAGTTTCTGCAGGATGCGCTTGAACTCTGAAAGTGGTGTCTTGCCACTCAGATAAATCTCGACCAGCACCCGTCCCTCGTCGTCGGTGACACCCCGGCGCTCTTCAATTTCGCTAAGCAACTGCCGACTCGGGCGACCTGCCTGAGCCTGAGCTTCCGGTTTGCCGTGGTAGTCCGTCACGATCTCGCGCAGGCCGAGCCCCAGGTTTTCGGGAGTAACCGGCAGAGCCAGGCCAGGTAGAGCCGTCAGTAGCAGGCTGCCTGCCAGCAAGGTGCTGGGTGCGAAACGGTCCGACAGAAATCTTAAAAAAGACATACGAGGCGTTTCCAGATTCATGGCACGGTGCATGCGGATTATAGGAGCAAGAATGCACACTCAGCAAGTCGTGGGGTTGGGCAATGTTGTAGTCGTCAGTAGTTACAGAGTTGGCCAAAAAAGTACCCAATAGCACAAGATTTGAGCTGTCTTTTTGGGACGCCATTTTATCTAGTTGGCAGAGCGGGTCTGACTATCGAAAGAAGGCACGAATGCGGTATTGTATGTCCGAAAGAGAGTCGTGTCGTATCCGGTTTTTCTTTTGGAGAAGCAAATGGTGACGTTGCACTTTAAGAAGACAGTGATTTCGATACTCGGCGCGGTATGCGTCGCACTCGGTGCCAACTCGGCAGTCCTGGCCGTCACTTTCAGCGAATCGGGCGACGCAGGAGAATTGCCCGGCACAGCAACATCCTTGCCTGGTGGCAATACGACGCTGAGTGCAATCTCTGGTTCGCTCAGCGAACTCGATGCTGCAGACCTCTTCCGTATTTTCATCAGCGACGCCGCTAATTTCTCGGCGACGATAGCGGGAACCGGTTTTGACACACAACTGTTCTTGTTCAACGATAGTGGCCTGGGGATTTACAGCAATGACGACGACCCCTCGGCGAGTAGCGCTTTCGGTACTTCGGCACTGCTACCGGGTGCGTCTCCTGTGACGATCACCACCGGGTTTTACTATCTGGCTGTCAGCGTTTTCAACTACGACCCGCACGCTGCAGGCGGCCTCATCTTCCCCAACCCGGATGGCTCGATAGTGCCTTTTGATGCAATTCTCGGCCCGACCGGACCGGGCGGTGCCTCGCCTGTAAACAGCTGGACCTTCCTGGAGGCCATGACCGCCACGGGTGCAGGCTACACGATTGCCCTTTCAGGGGTAACCACCGTGCCCGAGCCCTCATCCATCCTGGGCCTACTCACTATGACCGGTTTCGGTCTCAGTGTTGCCTGGCGCCGCAGGCAGCGCTGAGGCCGGGAGTACCCGGCTCAATTCACCCCGGACGCATGAACCAGATTCCAGCACTACCTGGTCGCAGTCTTTTACTCCTGAGCAGTAATGCAACCCGGCAAAGCAGCAGCCAGGATCTCGCCGAGTCTTTCCGGTCTGCTTTTGACGCACACGAAGCGTTCAAAGGGCGTCAACTGCGACCAGAGAGCAGGCGCAATGCCCAGTTGTGGTGTTGCCGGGTCGGGAGGCGGATCGGCCTCGATGGGTACCACGGGAAAATCGTATTCCCGCGCAATTGCGGCGACGAGTGCTGCATAGTGCTCTCCCTCGGGTGCCCCAATTAAGCGCTGCCGGTCGGGGATACTAAGCGCCAGCCAGTAGCGGAGACTCACTTTAATCCCCGAGCGGTCGAGCTTGTAGCGCAC
>JACMIX010000236.1 GCA_014380935.1 Gloeobacterales cyanobacterium ES-bin-141
CCACGGATAGACGCCACCGGTCGGGAGAACAAACGCTTACCCAGGCGACCGGCGTTTGCCAGTAGCCAGTTAAAACTGGTGATTCCGCCCCTCGTACGCAAGTTGACGGTCGAGGCGACACCGCGCACATCCCTCCTCGCCCCCGGTGAGCAGACGATCATTGACGTGCAGGTGCGTGACCGTGCAGGCAATCCCGTCCGGGACAGTGAACTGGTCGTCATCGTCGTCGATGAATCGGTCCTGGCCCTCGCGAACTATCAGCTACCAGACCCCCTGGCAGCGTTCTACCCGCAACAGGAACCCAGAACGAGTAGTAGCCATCTCCGACCAGAAATAGTGTTGGCTTCCTCAGAGGAAATCCAGAGCAGGAGCACGAACAGCGGGTTCGGAAGGGCATCTGGAGAAGAGGTGTCAGTTACCGCAGCTAGCAAGGCTAAAGCGTCAAGAACTATTCTTCAGGCACTGAAGCTGGTCCCAGGTATCAATGTCATGGACTCCCGGGGCGGCATCATCAAAGGTTTATTGCTGCGCTCGAACTTCAACCCGCTCGCCATTTTCGCTGCCTCGGTTACCACGGACGCCCGTGGGCAAGTGCAGGTGCCGGTCAAATTGCCCGACAACCTGACGCGCTACCGGGTGATGGCCGTGGCGGTCGCCGGGGCGACCCGGTTCGGGACGGGTGAGTCTACCCTCACTGCCCGTCTTCCCCTGACGGTGCGGCCGTCTGCCCCCCGTTTTCTCAACTTCGGCGACCGCTTCGAGTTACCCGTCGTCTTGCAAAACCAGACGAGCCGCCCCCTGGAGGTGGAGGTGGCTCTGCGTGCTGGGGGTACCACTCTACTTCGGGGAGTAGGACAGCAGGTAACGGTGCCAGCGGATGACCGGGTCGAGGTACGCTTCCCCGCGAGGGCACAACAAGCAGGAACCGCTCACTTTCAGCTCAGGGCACTCTCCGGAGCGCTCACCGACGCAACGGAGTTCACGCTGCCGGTCCAGACCCCGGCTACCACCGCAGCTTTCGCCACCTATGGCGTCATCGACGAGGGGGCGGTCGTGCAACCGGTTCAACCCCCAGACGACGTCCTGCCCGAGGTGGGTGGGCTCGAGGTCACCACTTCCTCCACGCAATTGCAATTGCTCACCGACGCAGTTCTCTACCTGACCAGTTATCCCTACGAAGGCACCGAACAAATCTCCTCACGTCTCCTCGCAACAGCTGTCTTGCGCGATGTGCAGGCCGCCTTCCGGGCGGAGGGGCTCCCCAGCCCCGCGGAACTGGAGGTACTCGCAGAACAGGACATCCAGCGATTGGCAAAATTGCAGAACTACGATGGGGGGTTCGGGTTCTGGCGGCAGGACGGCACGTCGTGGCCTTACCTGGGCGTCCACGCAGCCCACGCCCTGCAACGGGCTCGGGAAAAGGGCTTCATTGTGCCGTCCCAGGTGTTGGCAAAATCCGGGGAGTACCTGCGAACCATCGAAGCGACCATTCCGTCCCATTACCCAATAGAGGAGCGACAGGCTCTCATCGCCTATGCCCTCTACGTGCGCCACCGCATGGGAGATGGGGACCCGAAACGTGCCCGCAAGCTTATTCGTGAAGCAGGCGGGCAAATTTCCCTCGAAGCGGTTGGCTGGCTGCTGCCCGTCCTTTCGGATCCCGGTTCAAGTGCAGAGGTCAGCGCTATCCGTCGATTGCTCGACAGCCGGGTCACGGAGACGGCAGGTAGCGCTCACTTCACCACCACTTACAGCGATGGCCAATATTTGCTTCTCCACTCGGAGCACCGTACCGATGCGGTCTTGCTCGAAGCGCTGATCGGGGACCAGCCTCAGAGCGACCTGATTCCCAAACTTGCGCGCGGGCTACTCGCCCACCGCACGCAGGGCCGCTGGAACAGCACCCAGGAGAATGTTTTTGCTCTGCTCGCGCTGGAGCGCTACTTTGCTGTCTATGAGCGGACCACGCCCGACTTCGTTGCCCGTACCTGGCTCGGGGAGCGCTACGCGGGCGACCACACCTTCCAGGGACGTACGACCGAGCAACAGCAGACTACAGTCCCGATGCAGGTTCTGATAAGCGGTGGCCGCCAGGACCTGACACTTCTCAAGGAAGGGAAAGGCCGACTTTACTACCGGATGGGTATGAAGTACGCCCCGGCCAGTCTGAAACTTGATGCTTTTGAACAGGGTTTTACGGTCGAGCGGACTTACGAAGCACTGGATGATCCCCGAGACGTGCGCCGGGACGACGCGGGCATCTGGCACATTCGGGCCGGTCAACGTGTCCGCGTCCGCCTGACCATGGTGGCACCGTCACGACGTACCCATGTGGCACTGGTTGATCCGCTGCCGCCCGGACTGGAGATCCTCAATCCGTCCCTGGCAGCTCCTATCGCACCGGCTCCTCCTGCTACTGCCCGCGGTGAGATCTCGCTGACGGCATGGTTCGAGCATCAAAACCTGCGCAATGCGCAAGCGGAGGCCTTTGCCTCACTGCTGCCGGCGGGCGTCTATTCGTACAGCTACTTAGCCAGGGCCACAACCCCGGGAGAATACCTCGTCCCACCGGTCAAAGCGGAGGAGCTGTACGAACCCGAGGTCTTCGGACGTGGTTCGACCGATCAGGTCATTGTGGAGTGACGGACGGCGCTTCGCCGAACTTTTCAACCAGTTCGAGCGCCTCGTCACACCAGGCGAGCCAATCGGCCTCGAAACGCATACCTCGCCGCAGGGTCAAATACCGAAACTGCTCCTCCAGTGGAACCGCTTGCAGATCGGAGTAATGTTGTCGCGCCATCTTCTCGAACATCGCCAGTCGTTCCGCGTGCAGGGCGCGCCGCCGCTCAAGCTCCTGGCGCAAGATTGGCCTGGGTACCAGGTAGCCGCCCAGTACTTTGACCAGCAGGTCCTCACGGATCTGGGTTGGTTCAGACGGCAGGGCGATCCACTCGACGAGTTCGTGCTTGCCCAGGGGAGTCACAGTGTAAATCTTTTTGTTCGGACGACCATCCTGAGCGATGACCTCGATGCTGACCCAGCCCTGTTCCTCCATGCGGGTCAGCTCCCGGTAAATCTGCTGCTGGGTTGCCTTCCAGTAACAGCTGATTGTTTCGTCAAAATTCTTGGCCAGGTCGTAGCCACTGCTGGGGTTGCCGCTCAGAGAAGCAAGAAGTGCGTGCGCGAGACTCATGAATACCCTGCTTGACATACTCTACAAGTTGAGTATATCCTACATCGCATAGACAACTAAGTGAGTATAAAACAGTTTGTGCTGTATTTTATGGGAGCCAACTATGACCCGTGAGTTGAATGATCCGCGTTTGATAGATACGCCGGTTCCGGGTGGACGAGACGACCTCCCGCTCAAGGGCAGCCGCTTTAACTGGCCCAAATCCGGTTGGTTGTGGACCGGACCCGCATTGCTGGCGGTTGTAATTGTCGGGTTCAGCGTCTCCGGGAGCCGGGAATCAAACACTCCACCCCAAGTTCGCATCCTACCGGTCGAGACGATGCAGGTGCAGCCGGTGTCGTCGTACTCGACACTGCGCACCTACACCGGCGAGGTTACAACCCGTCGAAGCAGTGAGCTTGGTTTTGAGCGTTCCGGTGAACTGGTATCCATCCTGGTGGATGAAGGAGACCGGGTCCGGGCCGGGGCTCCGCTTGCCACCCTCGATGTCCGCAACCTCGAAGCCGAGCGGCGTGAGCTATTCGCCGAGCGCGCCCAGTTAGCAGCTCAGCTAAAAGAATTACAGGCAGGACCACGTACCCAGACGATTGCTGCCGCACGCGCCTCGGTGCGCGACCTCGGCGAGCAGCTGGAGCTTGCGCGGGCCAAGCGTTCCAGGCGGGAGATGTTGCTTTCTGAAGGGGCGATCTCACGCGAGCAACTCGATGAAATTTCATTTGAGACCGGTGCCCTCGCGGCGCGTCTCGCGGCGAGCCAGAGCAATCTTGACGAGTTGCTGGCCGGGACGCGCGATGAGCGAGTCGAGGCCCAGCGCGCCTCGGTTGCCAGGCTCGACGCACGCCTTGCCAACCTCGAGGTAAACATCGACAAGAGCACCCTCAAAGCTCCCTTTGCAGGCACCATCTCAACCCGCCGGGTTGATGAAGGAACGGTTATTTCAGCCGGTCAGGCGGTCCTGCGTGTAGTCGAAGACGGCGTGCAGGAGGCGCGCATCGGCCTTCCCGTGCAGGTCGCGGTCAAGCCAGGTAGCACCCAGAACATACGGATTGGGCCGAAGACCTACACGGGCCGGGTGACTGCGCAGTTGCCGGAGTTGAGCTCCCCGACCCGGACAGTGACAGTTGTGGTGCGTCTGGACGGAGCACCGGAGATTTCCTCGGGTGAGACGGCCCGGCTCGAACTGGCTGAGACGGTTCCAGTCTCAGGGTACAGGCTGCCGACATCAGCCCTGGTACCAGGGGTCCGGGGTCTGTGGTCGGCCTACGTCCTCGCGGGCGGGTCCAAAAGTACAAATGGGACTTATCAAGTCCAGCGCCGGGATGTCGAGGTTTTACACACCGAGAGTGAGCATGTCCTGGTGCGTGGAACGCTCAGGCCAGGTGAGCGGATTGTCGTAAGTGGGGCGCACCGCATCGTGCCCGGTCAACAGGTTCGTCCTACCAGATAGCCGGAGGCCTTGAGATGTCCAACTTGTTTTATCGCAACCGGCAACTGCTGGCCCTGACCCTCTTTTTGATCCTGGTTTGGGGAGTGGCGTCTTTTCAAGCCCTACCTCGGCTCGAGGACCCGGAGATAACCGAGCGTTTTGCACTGGTCACGACCCGTTTGGCCGGGGCAAGTGCTGAGCGGGTAGAGTCGCTCGTCACCGAGAAAATCGAGCAAAAACTGTTCGAGATCGAGGAAATCGACACGCTCGAATCGACCTCGCGCCTCGGCCTCTCCACGATCACAGTCGAACTCAAAGAGACGGTCGGCGATGTTGAGAAAGTCTGGTCCCGCGTGCGCGACAAGGTTGCAGACGCCGTCCCCCAACTGCCCCAGGGTACCTCCGAGCCCGAGTTCGAAAACTCAGAAGTCAGGGCAAGCGCCCTCATCGTGGCACTCACCTGGGACCTGCCCACACCAACCAACCAGGCCATCCTGCGGCGACTGGCCGAGGAACTCGAAGACCGGCTACGCTTTATCCCCGGTACCGAGAAAGTTGAATTTTTCGGGGACCCCGAGGAGGAGATTTTAGTCGAGATTGAGCCTGCCGACCTCGCAATGCTGGGACTCACAGCCGAGGACCTCTCCACACAGATCCGTGCGAGTGATGCCAAGGTCGCGGCCGGGCGGTTACGCGGCGGGAATGATTTGTTGTTCGAAGTCGAGGGCGAACTCGACTCGCTCGCCCGTATCAGCCGCATCCCAATCCGCTCCAGTACTACCGGTCAGGCCCGTTTGGGAGACATCGCCCGAGTCAGCAAGGGAACCAGCGAACCCCTGACCGACCTGGCCCTTGTCAATGGCAGACCGGCCATAGCCCTATCTGTACTGGTCGAATCGGGCCAGCGACTCGAACTGTGGGCCGAGACCGCGCACAAGAGCCTGGAGGAATTTCGCGGTCAGTTGCCGGATGGGGTTGGCATGCGGACCATCCTCGACCAGAGCCGGTACGTCCAGTCACGACTCGACACGGTCATGCGCGAGTTGCTCTTCGGGTCGGTACTGGTTATGGCAGTGACCCTGTTCATGATGGGCTGGAGGTCGGCCCTGGTTATCGGTGCAGCCCTGCCCCTCTCGGCCTTGATGGTTTTCGGCGGCATGAAACTGCTTGGAGTTCCCCTGCACCAGATATCGGTCACGGGCCTCATCATTGCCCTGGGTTTACTGATCGACAACGCCATCGTCATCGTGGACGAAGTACGAATTTGTACAGAAGAGGGGATGTCGCCGGGTGAAGCCGTAGCAAAGAGCGTCCGCCACATGGCCATTCCCCTCTCCGCTTCGACCCTGACCACTGTTCTTGCTTTCCTGCCGATTGCCACGGCCCCCGGCGGCGTCGGGGAGTTCACAGGCACCATCGGGGTGAGTGCCATCCTGGGGATCGTCAGTTCTCTGCTGCTGGCCCTGACCGTGATCCCGGCTCTCGCGGGCAGGCTGCATTCCGCCCGCCCCCTTGCCCCCGGCGCGCGGAACTGGTGGCAGGTCGGATTTGCGAATGCGAGCCTGAGCGAAGTCTTTCGGCGAAGCCTCGATTGGACCTTCGCCCGGCCTGTCCTGGGCGTGGGTCTTGCCCTCGTGATCCCCGTCTTGGGCTTCGTATCCGCCACCGGCCTACAATTGCAATTCTTCCCACCGACTGGCCGCGACCAGTTCTACATCGACTTCGAGTTGCAGGCCCAGTCCTCGATTGCTCAGACGCAATCGGATGTCCTCAAAGCCCGCGAACTGATCCTCCGCCACCCCGAAGTCAGTGACGTGTCCTGGTTCGCAGGCGAGAGCGCTCCACCGTTTTTCTACAATGTCGTGGCGCAACGGCAGAATTCCGCCAACTACGCCCAGGGCCTGGTGCAACTCAAGCCCAATGTGCAGCCGCGTGAACTGATGCGGGCCTTGCAAGTGGAGCTTGACCAGGCGTTTCCCCGGGCTCAGGCCCTGGTGCGGCAACTGGAGCAGGGTCCGCCTTTCGACGCTCCTATCGAGCTGCGCCTGTACGGCCCTGATCCGGAGCGCCTGCGGGAATTGGGCAACCAGGTGCGGGCCGTACTTGCCCAGGTGCCGGATGTCATTCACACCCGCGCCAATCTGACCGAGGCTCTACCCAAACTGAGTATCGGGATCGATGAAGAGCAAGCGCGCCTGAGCGGGCTCGACAACCGTGCGATTGCCCGGCAACTCGACAGCAGCCTGGAGGGCTCGGTGGGCGGCTCGATTCTCGAGGAGACAGAAGAACTGCCGGTGCGTGTGCGCTTATCAAACGTCGATCGCAGCGCGCTCGACCGGATTACTTCACTCGATCTGGTGGCAGGCACGACCGGGGAGCGTACCCACATCCCACTCACAGCCCTGGGCTCGGTAAAATTGCTCCCGGACCTCGCAACGATCTCCCGCCGCAATGGGGAGAGGGTCAACACGGTACAGGGATTCATTACAGCCGGGGTGCTGCCGAGCACAGTACTGGCCGATTTCGAGCGCCGTCTGGCGGAGAGCGGTTTTCAGCTTCCACCGGGCTACTCGTCTGACTCTGGCGGTGAAGCCGATGCACGCAACACCGCGGTCGCCAACATCGTCTCGACAGTCGGTGTACTCGGAATCTTGATGGCCGCCACGCTAGTGCTGACTTTCGGTTCGTTTCGCCTCGCCGGGATCATCGGTCTTATCGCGCTTCTCTCGGTCGGGCTGGGGCTGGGTGCGCTCGGGCTGTTCGGCTACCCGTTCGGGTTCACTGCCATTCTGGGTATCATCGGTCTGATTGGTATTGTCGTGAATGAGTCGATCGTGGTGCTCGATGCGCTCAAGTCGGACCCGCTCGCAAGCCAGGGCGATCCGGAAGCGGTGCGTGAGGTGGTCACACGCGTCACGCGCCATATGGTAGCAACCACCGTGACCGATATCGTCAGCTTCGTACCTTTGCTCTTTGACAGCACGGGCTTCTGGCCACCGCTCGCCATCGTCATTGCCGGGGGTCTGGGTGGGAGCACACTGCTTGCCCTCTACTTCCTGCCCTGTGTCTACATGCTCACGGTGCGCGGGCGCAAAGAGGAAACCAACCCGGTACCTGTCCTGGTGTCCTGATTGGCCTCATTCGAGTCGAGCTCCGGCTCAACCCAGGCAGAACTGGGAGGTTCCGGCAGCCCATGAGATACCGGCAAGCGTATCTCATGGGCTGCCGGAACCTGCCGCTTTTACCGGTCCAGCCAGGCTATCAGCCGTCAGTCACTCATGAAACGGGATCACCGGTAACCCATGACTAGATCGGTGGCCGGTTCACTTTGCAGAAAAACCCTTAACGTCCCAATCGTCCCTGGATTGTTCGGGGGCACCTATTTAAATTGATCGTGGGTGGAGAGTGATAGCCGCGCAGGCGATGAACCCACTCAGAGTATCGAGACAAAGGTATTCCGCTGGCCGAGCCTACTCGGGTGCCACCCGAGCGGTTTGAAAGCCAGGTTCAAAAGCAAAACCCTCCGCGACTCGGTCGTTGGAAATTCTTCGGGAGGTTATTCCATGCAAAAGTCAATTTCCCCAGTCATTTTCTGGCTTGCAGCGGGCTTGTCCCTGGACGCGACGGCACTCAGCTTGCCACCCGCCGGTGCCCAGAGCGCCCACGCCACTGTCACCCATGCTCAGCATGG
>JACMIX010000237.1 GCA_014380935.1 Gloeobacterales cyanobacterium ES-bin-141
AGCGTTTCTCAAGGGGCAGGCGCGGCGTCAGCCATAAGCATTGTCCGTTGTGCAACGCCAAAGTACTAGTCTGGGTAAAGCAGTCCGACTCACTGCCATGCCCGACCTCTACGACCTCTTCTACTCGACCCTGCACTGGCAGCTGAGCCGAGCCTTCCCCGCTTGCCTCTGGTCTGGTGATCCCACCCGCCGGGAAGTGGCTCTCACCTTCGACGATGGCCCCCATCGCCGCTTCACACCGGGGCTTCTCGACGTCCTTGACCGCTACGGTGTCAAGGCAACCTTTTTTGTGCTCGGCCGACAGGTGGACAACACACCGGAGATTGCTCGGGATATTTATGCGGCTGGCCACTGGCTCGGACTGCACGGCTATGATCATCAACCGTTTTTGCTGAGCGAGGGCCTCAAGGAGAGCCTGGAGCGAACAAGACAGGTGATCTCCAGCGCCTGTGGGCTAGATCCCCGGGTCATCCGCGACGTGCGCCCCCCTTACGGCATCCTTACCCCCTGGACCCTCGACGCGCTGCTTGCCTGGGGGTACCGGCCGGTGATGTGGCAGGTAGTCTCGGACGATTCCCTGCGGCCTGGGGTGAAGGTAGTTGTCGAGCGCACTCTCCGGCGCACGGGCAATGGAGCGCTGATTGTCCTGCACGACGGCAACGACGGCTGCACGGATGTGGCCGAGGCCACTACACGCATTGTCGAGCGGCTGCTGGCCCAGGGCTACCGCTTCGTGAGCGTGGAGCAGTTCTGGCGACAGCGGCAGGTTGCTCTGCCAGGCTGAGGAGATGCATACATTCGGAGCGACCTGCCACCCGCCAGGCAGCCAGATCAACAAGAGGTAGCAAGATCTCAATGCCCTTCAACATGCACCAATGCTCCTGATGACAGCTTCGCCACTAATACCCCCATAAGGCACGAAAGCTCTGATGAGCTACTTCACAGCTGATCCGGATCGACTCCCATGGCGCGTAGACGTTCTGCAAGTAGTGCGGCGCGTCGTTCGCTCTGTTGCAACCGCTGCGCCAGTTCAGCTGGGAAGGGCAGTTTTTGGCTGTTCTCCAGTCGGTAGAAGGCAATCAAAGCGTCTTCAACCGCGAGACGCAGTTCAAGAACACTGCTGACACTATCGCTAATTAGTACGTACAAGGCTTGAGGCTGGTCAGGTTCGGCACCAAGCACAGGGGTGAGTCGATAGCCGAGCAGCTTCTCCGGGATCCATTCACCTTTTGGGTCGAACAGCCAGTACTCGGAGACGCCTAACTGCTCGTAGAGCGTCTTCTTGATCCCCTGATCTCTGGCTTGAGTAGCGGCGGAGGTGATCTCGAAGACAACGGCGGGAACCTGGCCTTCTTCCCAAATTTTGTAGTTGTCGCGGCCACCGGGTCGGACGCCAAAGATCACCATCACATCCGGGGCAACTCTGGCTGTTGGGATACCTGGCGCGTAATAGAGAAACTGATTGGCGAGTACGGTTGCCTGCTGTCCTTCCAGGTACTGTCTGAGCACTTCGAGGGTGGTCAGAATTGCGTACAAATGCAAGTAGGTCTCTGCCACGGGCAGCCCATCTCCACTGGGGTAGGTGGTCGAGGAAAGGACAATAGTCATCGTTACCGTCGGTAGCAACCTTTGCTGTTATTGTCCATCAGCGGTCCCAGAGTGACCAGGGGCACCTGTGCTAAGCCGGTAGAGGGCCGTCCGACTTTGTTACCAGCAGCAAATTTAATCAGAACCTACCCCAAGCGCTACTGAGCAACCATGTTGTGCTGGTAGGCGAAGCGAATAATCTCGCTGCGCCGCTCGAGGTCCAGCTTGCGCAAGATGCTTGCGACGTGGGACTGCACGGTGCGGATGCTCAGGTAGTGCTTCTCGGCTATTTGCCGGTTGGTAAGACCGTTGACAATCTCGCTGAACACACGGCGTTCGGCAGGCGAGAGCGGCAGGTTGGCGAGCTCGGGGTTGCGAGTGGCCGGTTGGATCGATACCGGTTCGCGCAGCAATCTGAGCATCTCCGCCTGGGTGCGGCGCGAACGCTCAAGCATCGCCTCGATGCGGGCCACGAGTTCACGCGGCTCAAAAGGCTTGGCCAGGTAGTCATCGGCACCAACGCGCAGACCCGCCACCCGTCCTTCTAGATCGTTGCAGCCCGATAGAAAGATAAAAGGCAGCAATTCGCCTTTGCGCAGACAGCGGACCTGTTTGCAGAAGTCGAGTCCCGAGACTTCCGGCATCCGTACATCTGAAACAATCAGATCAGGTGGCTCCTGTTCAAATAGTCTGAGTGCCTCGTGAGCGTGGGTGGATATCTGCACGGCATAACCCTGTTTGACCAGGTAGCGGCTGAGGACTTGGAGCAGATTTGAGTCATCATCTACGAGCAGTATACGTTTCACGCAGTTTCCCTTCGGCAGGTGCATTTGAGTCTGAGTGTTCCCAAATGCCTCGCCAATTGCTCGTTTGTACCCGGCTTCATTCAATACTCATACAATCAAACCTGTGGTTCATCCCCGGGACTACGTCTTTTTTATCACTCACTCCATGCCCGAACCATTCAAGCATCTCGTGCGTTTTCATACAGAGCAAGGTCTGCATACACTTGAGGTGCCCGAGTACGATACCCTCTGTCGGGCTGCCATTCAATGCGGCCTCACGATTCCAACCGACTGCCGACACGGAATCTGCGGCACCTGCGAAGTCTTCATACAAACAGGCCCGGACTGTCTGACAGTCCGGGCCTGCATTACGCTTGTCGATCAACCGATGGAAGTATTTGCGGGCGACACGATGTGGACACCCCCGGCTCCACCCTAAATTGGGAAGAACAGCGGATAACCCAACAGGACATTTCCGGCAATTAGTACGACCAGACTGCCGATGATAAAAAGCAGACCGGCAATGGGCGACCAGATTTTTTTAGGCATGATGTGGATCTCCTCAACGAGGTGAGATGGTGATTTTGTCGTCGGACTCGACAAATCTGCCAGCCAGGAATTCCTGGATTACAAAAACTGGCCACAGAAAGCTCAGTGCCAGAAATTTGACTGCCCTGGGAATATCGATGTTGATCTCATCGTCGGTGTTACGGTTGCTCTCCATCAAATAGGCACGACCGGCCCAACCTAGCGCCGTGGCGAGCCACAAGAACAACAAACTCGGAATAATGAAATCACCGGCATGATCGAGGCGACCATCCACGATCAGGTGTGGTAGACCCTCCTCGCCGCAGGAGGCTTTCTCCCCGTAGAGTTCAAACTTGTTGGTCAGATACTCCCGGTTGGCAGGAGTGGCCGCATCGAGCTTGGTCTTGCGTAGCTCCAGGAAGGCCGGGTTGTCCTTGCAGGGCGTGAACGGAGTTTTGACCTGGGTCTGTGCGACAGCACCGGTCTGCACGAGCAACAACAGCAGCACCGAGCCTATCAGCGCTGTTCCGACGGGATGAGATTGTTTACATTGCATGGATGCCGTTCCCTTTTTGAGAAAGGTTTTTTGAGGTCAGATCATGACCGAACTGGGCTTTATTCTACCGGGGAGCGCCTGTGAACTTTGCACCGAAGATTTTAACAATTGTTACGATCGCCGGCGGCGTCAAAATTGAAAGTCTTCACCGAGATAAAACTTGCGCACAGTCGGGTCGTCTGCCAACTCAACCGGGGTACCCGCGGCCAGGATCTGACCGTCAGTCATGATATAGGCCCGGTCAGTAGTGGCAAGGGTCGCCCGCACGTTGTGATCAGTGATTAATATACCGATACCCCGGTCGCGCAACCGTCCGATCATCTGCTGGATATCGGTCACCGCAATTGGGTCGATGCCCGCGAAGGGTTCATCAAGCAGCAGAAAACTCGGCCCCTCAAGTCCCACGGCCAGGGAGCGGGCAATCTCGACGCGACGGGCTTCCCCACCGGAGACCTGGATACCCAGGCTGTGGCGGATGTGGGCGATACGAAGCTCTTCGAGCAACTCCTCGATACGTTTGCGCCGGAACTGCCGGGGGACACCCGTTTGCTCGAGAATGAGCAGCAGGTTGTCTTCGACATTCAAGCGCCGAAAGATGCTTTTTTCCTGGGGAAGGTAGCCGATGCCCAGACGGGCACGCTCATACATCGGCAGGGCGGTAATCTCGCGCTCATCGAGCCATACCTGGCCCCGGTCCGGTCTTTCAAGCCCTGTGATGGCATAAAAAGTCGTTGTCTTACCGGCACCGTTGGGACCGAGCAGACCGACAACCTCCCCCTGGCGCACTTGCAGACTGACGCCGCTGACGACGGTCCGCTTGCCGTAAACCTTGTGTACATTGTCCAGAGTGATCTTCACGGGGCGGACTGCCTGGACGCATTTGGACTGACATCCTCCAACACCGTAGGAGGGACATTGTAAGTCGAGCGTACCTGTTGCTTGGATTTGGGATCGGCCTGGAACAATCCTTTGTCGATGAAGTAGGTGACTTTCTCGGCGTTGATGCGGTTTTCATCCTGGATAAGCGAAACGTTACCGGTCAGGATGATCTTTTTTTCCTTGGCGGAGTAAGTAGCCTGCTCAGCTGTCGCAGTGACCTTGCGAGCCGGATACTCGATACGCACATTGCCGCGGGCGACGATTACACCGGTGCTGGTATTTGCTTCCTGGGAGTCGGCGGAGATACTCAGCTGGCCTGCACTCTGAGGAGTCTGTGCTTGCACATCTGATCCCACGACAATGGCCAGACCGATCACAACAGCCCAACCGATCTGCTTACCTATCACTCAACCCACCCATAACCAGATCCTTCCTATGATGACATTCCACTATAAAAGTCGGCAGGTTTCACCCGGAGGTTAAGATTCAACAAGTGCCCCAGTATCGACATGGTTACCATCCTGCGTCTGGACAAAGCGGCAATCGACCGCCTCGACCTCACCCCAGCAAGTGAGATCATCGACAAGCTCGCTGTCGATCCACTTGCCAATGCCCGGCAGATTCGTTTCGAGGTGGATTATCCGCGGGCAGAGGACGATCCCCGCGAGCTACCCGAGATCCCGGAGGTACGTCTGTGGTTTTTGCGGCTTGATGCCCGCTATCCGTGGTTGCCCTACTTGCTCGATTGGCGCTCAGGCGAGTTGACGCGCTACGCGGCGATGCTGGTACCCCATCAGTTCACAGGCCGTGAGGGTATCCGCTTTTTGCCCGAGGGACTTGAGATTTTCGTGATGCTCAAGGTGTTTGCCCTATCCGACTGGCTCACCGCCCAAGGCATCGCCAACCGTTCCGAACTGCGCTACCTGGCCCAGGCCCTCGGTTACGACATGGACAACGCTTTCTTCGACTTTCTTGACTGATTACCCATGAAGCAATATTTGCAGAGGAAACCTAGAATGGCGATCGTGTCCAGAAGAGAGTTCATTGCCACCCTATCGGCCACGACCCTACTGAGCCTGATTCCCACCCGTAGCCTCGCAAAGATGACAAGCATTCAACAGCAGACGGTTCCGCCAGTTGCCCAGCCAATTCCCAGACAAGACGTCATTCACGGTGAAACCCGCACCGACAGCTACTTCTGGCTACGCGACAAAGCCAATCCCAAAGTGATCGAGTACCTCGAGGCCGAGAATCGGTACACCGAGACGCTCATGCGGCAGACCGAGAAATTGCAGGCTGACCTCTATAAAGAACTGGTCGGACGGATCAAGCAGACAGATCTGACCGTACCCGAGCGGCAGAATGGCTACTACTATTACTCGCGAACCGAAGAAGGCAAGCAATACACGATTTACTGCCGCAAGAAAGGCGATCTCAGCGCTCCCGAGGAGATCCTGGTCGATCAGAATGCCCTGGCGGAGAAGTCTGCCTACTTCCGGGTCGGAGCTTACCGGGTAAGCCCCAACCAGCGTTACCTGGCCTACTCGGTGGATACGGACGGCTCAGAAATTTACACTATCTACCTCAAAGATCTCCAGAACGGCGAACTGATGGCCGACCGGATCACGAACGCCTACGGCTATGCCCTGGATTGGGCGAATGACGACCGGACTCTCTTCTACGTCACCCAGGACAGTGCAAAGCGCCCCTACCGTGTCTACCGGCACACCCTGGGCAGCACCCAGGCGGACGGGTTGCTATTCGAGGAAAAAGACGAGCTCTTCTTTGTGTTTCTAGAGAAGACCAGGAGCAAAACTTATCTGCTCATCGGCTCAGAGAGCAAGATAACCTCCGAGGTGCGCTACTTGAGTGCTGACACGCCCACGGGGGAGTTTGAAGTCTTTCACCCGCGCAAGCCGGGGGTGAAGTACTCCGTCGATCACCGGGCCGACAAGTTCTATATCCTGACCGACGAGGACGCCAAAAACTCGAAGCTGATGGAAGTATCCGTGAGCAGCCCGGCCCGGCAGAACTGGCAGGAAATCATCGCTCACCAAAACACTATCAAGCTTGATGGCATCGACCTGTTCAAGGACCATCTGGTCGTCTACGAGCGGGAGGATGGGCTCAAAAACATCCGCATCGTCCATCTGGCTGACAGCAAGGTACACAGAGTCAGTTTTCCCGAACCCGTCTACACTTTCGTGCCCAACCGAAACCCTGAGTTTGACACCTCCACACTGCGCTTTACCTATGACTCTCTGGTCACCCCGGACGCAGTCACCGACTACGACATGAACGCTCGGACAAACGAGGTGAAAAAGCGTGAGGAGGTCAAGGGGTACGACCCATCTTTGTACCAGAGCGAGCGAACCCACGCGACAGCACCAGACGGCACCAGGGTTCCCATCTCGCTGGTTTACAAAAAGGGTATCGCCAGGGACGGCAGCAACCCCCTGTACCTGTACGCCTACGGCTCCTACGGGGCGAGCATGGACCCGAGCTTTGCCGCCAATCGCCTCAGCTTGCTCGACCGGGGCTTTATCTTCGCCATCGCCCACATCCGGGGTGGGGGCGAGATGGGCAAAGCCTGGTACGAGGACGGCAAGCTGCTCAAAAAGAAAAACACCTTCACCGACTACATTGCCTCTGCCGAGCACCTCATTGCTCAGAAATACACCTCAGCAGGTAAGCTCGTGGCCTCGGGAGGTAGCGCCGGGGGTCTGTTGATGGGAGCGGTCGTGAACATGCGCCCGGACCTGTTCAAGGCGGTGGTCGCCAAGGTGCCCTTTGTCGATGTAATCAACACGATGCTCGATCCCTCGATTCCCCTGACGGTGACCGAGTACGAGGAATGGGGCAACCCAAGCGAT
>JACMIX010000238.1 GCA_014380935.1 Gloeobacterales cyanobacterium ES-bin-141
AACAACAGCACCGCTACCACAAACTTGCAGGTCAACGTCCCGGTCAGTAGCGGCGGATTGCGGGGAGTACCCTTTCCTGGCCTATGGCTGACTGATCCGAGCACAAATGGACCATCCGGCAACCAGAAAGTGGCCGGCAACGTGTTCTTGAACAACTGCTCCGGCACTGCCAATCTCAACACCAATAGCGTTGACCCGAGCACCGGTCAGGCCTGGCAGGTCCTGCATCCCCCGCTTCAGATGCCTTCTTTACCTGCCGAGCCGGCCGGGATTAGGCAGATTGCCGGCAACATCGACCAGACCTTGCCGGACTTGGCGAGGGGGGATACGCTTTCCACCGTGGGTACACAGCAAGTTTACGCCTACAAAATCTCTGGTTCTCTCGACAAAGCGAAGATTACAGTCCCCGTTGGCCAGAAAGTTTATATCTGGCTGGCTGGAAACATTGAAAAGAACTCGGAGATCATCCACGACTGCGGCACCAACAGCAGCTGCAAGCCGACCGATGTTCAGGTCTACGCGAGCGGCAGCGCAATCGCTTCTCCTACTGTCCCCTCGATGTGTCTAAACGGCAACCGAGAATTGAATGCCTTTATCCTGGCACCTAGCTACGCCATCGGTGTAGACGGAGGGAGCGCATTTAAAGGGTCGCTCTGGGCGAAGTCCTGGGGGGTGCAATCCTGCACCTCCAACAGCAACCACACAGTTGTTGTTCAAACCGGCAACTGGGCAGATCTAGCGGTTGTGCTGCCAGCATCCACGCTGCCCCCTAAGCTCGACCAGATCACGTCCTGGCAGCGTGGCGCAAATCAGTAGCACCCTCAGAGGCAAACATGAAACGTTCAAAGAAAGGATTCACGCTCGCCGAGGTGCTGGTGTCCCTCGGGGTCGGAAGCATCATGACGGCGGGAACACTCCAGATGGTCGTGTACGGAGTCGTACTCAAGAACCAGGGAGACCGTGTCAGTTCCGGTAGTTTACTGGCACAGACCAATGTCGAATCTGTCCGGGCAGGAACCTCGAAAGTGGGCAAAACCGCTCTGACAGCAGCAACCCAGGCCAACGCAACAGCCCTGACCATCGCCTCGACAACGGGATTCGGGGTCAATGACTCAGTCTTAATCGGCACAGAATCAACTCTCTATGGTATCCAGTCGATTACAGGCAACACGCTCACGCTGTATAGCGGCATTCAGAACAGCCAGGCGGCTGCTACCCCTGTCATGCTGGTCTCTAGATCTATCTGCACCGCCAGTACTGCTGGGAGCGGGTTCGGCGCCCTGATGCTCAATCAACTGCCTGCCTTGAACAGTTATACAAGCGTGACCACGGCCACATCCGGCCAGACACGCACCGACACCGGCACGGCAAGGTTAAAAGGCCAGAGCTACCCCTACACCCGGGTTGCCACCGTCAAAACTGCCTTCCCGAACGTTCTCCAACTCGACTACACCCTTACCGCTCCGAACGGCAAAACCCAGCGCGTGCATGCTGAAGTGCTGCCCGATGTTGTCAACGATTGTCCAGGTATTAAGTCATGAGAACCGATAGAAGCCATCGAGGTTTGACGCTACTCGAACTGCTGATTCAGGTAGTAATCTTCGGGATCTTAGCTGCCACCGCAATCCCCAGCATGTTGCCCATGATTCAGCAGAGGCAAGTTAACAGCGATCTTGAAGCGGTTCAGGGAGTCGTTCAGGAGATTCAGAGCTTCGCTATTCGCAACAGTTCTGCCTGCACTCTCAGCTTTGCAGCTTCCCGAGTAGATTCGAGTGCTTGCCGGCCGACGGTTTATGCCCAGTTGCAGAATACAAGCATTGCGAGTTCGGCAGCGACGCTGAATATTACCTTTCAGGGCAACGTCTCGACCTCTACAGTGCTCGTCATCAGTCACGCCTTGAACACAGGACTGGCTAGAAGATGCCTGGTCATTCAGTCTCCGCTCGCGGTGGTCCGACGAGGCACTTATACCGGCACAGGCACCAGTGCCGCCAATTGTAACTGAGGTAAATCAATGCAGCTTCGCAGAACTAAAAGTGGGTTTTCTCTAATTGAGATGTTGGTGGCTTCCGCCCTCACGGCGATGGTCGGTGTCGGCTCACTCATCGGTTTAACGAACCTGATGACTAGTAATAGCTCGTCATCAGCCCAGACCGATCGGCGGATTACCCTTAACCGGGCGGTCGAATACATTGCCGATGAGATCCGAGGTTCCACTGCGGTACAGGCTTCCGGCAGTACGCTGAATTTGACCCGTTCAGGGAACACCATTACTTACTCTGTGATCGCCAGCACCACCGGTTGGCAGGCGCCGTACATGCTGCAACGCACTGCCGGCGGGTCCACGGAGATGGTGGTTGACGGCTTGATAGCCCCAGGTGCCGCCCCTGCTTGTGTAGGTACTTTATTGAGCGCAAACGGCTTTTATGCTTGCCTGAACAGCGATGGTCGGACCGTCGGCCTCAACCTCTACGGCAACACGGGCGGTACTACACCCCTGGCAGTGGAGATGAGTACGGTTCGCCGACTCTGAACCTGACTTTCAAGTTGCAACTGATATTCGGGTAACCACGAAACACTCCTGCGCACTCAGATGCAAGTAGGTATCAACGCAGCCAAAAATCAGTTGCACTCGTGCCCGGCCCAGATTCAAAGTCGCTACTCACAGCATGCTCACCACCTACGCATGTAAAGTCATGGTACGAGTTGCAACAGGTAGCAATGGACACTCTGTGGTTGGGCATATTAAGCACGGCTCGATAAGCCAAAGCTCTCAAGGGTTGCGTGAGACAGTACTATGTCAGACTTTCTGTCGATGTTGAAGGCGAATGGCCACCTGGACGATCTCCACTTGACCGTTTGTCATGTGGGTTCACGGAGCCTGGACGGCTCTGGAGAGGATAGTGACAGCGACCGGTGGCAGATCTTTGCTCCGAACCTGACCATTTACGGGTTTGAAGCCGACGTAGACGCCTGTCAGAAGATGAATCTGGATTTTGAAGCCCGCAAAGCGAACTGGCGGGAAAGACATATTCCCAAGGCTCTCTGGAGTACAGTCGGCAAATCTACACTGCACTTGACCAGGTTTCCGGCCTGCAGTTCTCTCTACCGTCCGGACAGCGACTACCTCAAGCGGTTTTCCGGGTATGCAGAGTACACAGAAGTCGTTTCGACAGTAGAAGTCGAGACCACGACCCTCGATACTTTTTGTGAGCTGGAAGGGATCGATGAAATCGATTTCCTCCAGATCGATGTGCAGAGTGGGGATCTGGACGTACTGAAAGGCGGTGCTCAGATCATCGCGAAGAGTGTGCTTTCAACGATTATCGAAGTCGAATTCGTACCGCTCTACAAAGACCAGCCTTTGTTTGGAGATATTGACTGTCATTTGCGCAACAGCGGCTTCGATCTGTTTGACCTGGAGCCTTACCGGGTTCAGCGCACCGGTTCCCCGATCTTCTCACCAATCCATCCGGGTCAATTGCTCTGGTCCAATGCTTTTTACTTCCGGGATTTACTCAGGAGTGATCCAGGCAGATTGATGACGCCGGAACGGCTGTTAAAACTGGCCTGCATCGCGGATGTTCTGAGCTTTCCGGACTACACTCTAGAACTCCTGGCGCACCTTACTACAGAATACGGTAGCGATGAGAAGTACAACTTTTCAAGCCTGATTGTCGAAGCGCTGAAGCAATTACCTGAACTGAGCGACAGGCTCGATTCCCTGGCGATTGTGCAGAAGGTCAGGAGTTCTGGGCATGCACAGTCCGTCGAGCACCTGCCACCAGATGACGTTGCATTTTCACCTGACAAAAAAAACCAGTGCGAATATATTCTGGAGAACCTTCAGGAACTGAACTTCGTTGCTTTTCCAGATTGGTCGCAGCCGGAAGAAATGGTGTACTCGGACCTTGAATCCACACTCCGGGCGGTCTTACAACACCCACAGAGAAGCCGGATGGCGTTATTGGTAGGAGCAAGCAGTTCGGGAAGGGAACAAGCGGAGGCAGCACTCGCACAGGTATACTTCAACCTGTTGGTCAGTGAAGATCTAAATGTTGAAGATGGTCCTCAGATGTTGCTTGCCGATAAACTTACCAGCCTTGAATGGCAGTTGTTGCTACCGCGGCTGAGCCTGCGTATCCAGTTGGCAAACGAAAGCCAGGAAAGTGTTGCAGAGGCAGGTCTAGAAAATCTAGCAATATGCACCCTGGCTGGGCTGCAAAATGAATTTACCGAGCGTTAGAGTTGCCAGTCACGGAGCACTCTTGAAGGTTATATCTGACTTGTCTCTTGGCCACTGAGCCACCGCTTCAGATCTTCGGGGCCAATAAAGTCGAGCAGTGCTTCGCTCAATTGCTCCAGAGTTGTAAGCGTCAGACCCTGAACCTGTTGCTCCTCCTGCGCACTCAGACGCAAGTAGGTGTCCACAAAGTCAGATATCAATTGC
>JACMIX010000239.1 GCA_014380935.1 Gloeobacterales cyanobacterium ES-bin-141
ACCCTCATAAAGATCGGCGTTGAACCGCATCCCAAGGGTGTAGTAGAGGTAGTAGAGACCCGAGTAGGCAAAGTTTGCCGGACCCTGGGCTCCCTCTGGTGTAAAGGCCTGAACGGCTGCCTTACCGAAGTGCGGGTCCCAGATCGCATGGGCGATCGGGATCACACCCGTCGGGTTCGCAACCCATTGCTCGAAGTTACCTTGCCAGGCGATGTGGAACAGGTTGCCCGAGGACCACAAGAAGATGATTGCCAGATGGCCGAAATGGGTCGCGAAGAGCTTTTGGTAAAGCGTTTCTTCGGTCATCCCGTCATGGCTTTCAAAGTCGTGGGCGGTCGCTATCCCGTACCAGATACGGCGGGTAGTCGGGTCCTGTGCGAGGTCCTGGCTAAATTTTGGAAAACGCGTTGCCATGCGTGTTGCTCCTTCGCTACGGCAGTGCCAGGAATCGAGCCAGGAAGAACGCCCATGTGGTGACGATCCCTCCCAGCAGGTAGTGAGCCACACCAACCGCACGTCCCTGAGTGATGCTCAGAGCGCGGGGCTGGATCGCCGGCGCTACCTTCAGCTTGTTGTGAGCCCAGACAATCGACTCGATGAGCTCCTGCCAGTAGCCGCGGCCACTGAACAAGAACATCAAGGAGAAGGCCCAGATGAAGTGTGCACCCAGGAACAGCAACCCGTAGGCCGCCAGAGCGCTGCCGTAGGAGTTGATGACCGCGGTCGATTGTGCCCACAAGAAGTCACGCAACCAGCCGTTGATGTTGACGGCGCTGGCCGCGAACTGCGTCAGTTCGATTGTCGTATTTGGGTCAAGCACAACAGGCGTGTTGGGAAGGATGTGAGCGACTTTGCCGTCCGTTACAACTCCCCACACATCCGACTGCATCTTCCAGGAGAAGTAGAAGATGACCACCGAAATCGTGTTGTACATCCAGAAAAGACCCAGGAATACATGATCCCAGGCGGAGGCCTGGCAGGTGCCGCCACGGCCGGGACCGTCGCACGGGAAGCGGAAACCCAGGTTTGCCTTGTCGGGGATCAGGCGGGAGGAACGGGCAAAGAGCACGCCCTTCAGCAAGATCAAGACGGTGACGTGGATGCACAGCGCGAAGATGTGATGGACGATAAAGTCTGCCGTACCCAGGGCCACGGGCGCAATCGAGACCTTACCCGCAATCGCAATCACCTGCTCTGCTGCGACGTTGGTCACGTCGAAGCCGGGAGGTGTCCAGGCCGGGCTGGTCGGCTGCGCGACATAAGGCGCGAAGCTCGTACCGACTACCGTGCTGTGGATGCTCTGAATCCACTGGGCAAACACCGGCTGGAGCGGGATGGCGAAGTCCGCGAACATATCGCGGGGACGCCCTAGCGCCTGCATGGTGTCGTTGTGGATATAGAGCCCAAAGGAGTGGAAGCCCAGGAACAAACAGACCCAGTTGAGGTGCGAGATGATCGGGTCACGAGACCTCAGCACCCGGTCGAGCAGGTTGTTCTGGTTCATGACCGGGTCGTAGTCCCGGACCATGAAGATGGCTGCGTGGGCACCCGCACCGACGATCAAGAAACCGCCAATCCACATGTGGTGGGTAAACAACGAGATTTGCGTCCCGTAGTCGATACCCATGTAGGGATAGGGGTTCATCGCGTACATGTGGTGCGCCACGATGATGGTGATGGAACCCGCGAGCGCCAGGTTGATGGCGAGTTGGGCGTGCCAGGAGGTGGTCAGGATCTCGTAGAGACCCTTGTGACCTTCCCCGGTTAGAGGCCCCTTGTGGGATTCGAGTATCTCTTTGATCGAGTGCCCGATGCCCCAATTGGTCCGGTACATGTGGCCTGCGATGATGAACATCGTCGCAATGGCCAGGTGGTGGTGGGCGATATCCGTCAACCAGAGTGCTCCGGTAGCCGGGTTCAAACCGCCCTTGAAGGTCAGGAAGTCCGAGTAGGCTGCCCAGTTGAGGGTGAAAAACGGTACCAGTCCTTCTCTAAAGCTTGGGAAGTACTGGGCCATCGCTCCGGCATCAAGCCCCAGGAAGGGGTTGACGTCGGCCGCGTTGATCCCGGCATCGAGCTGTGCTTGAACCGGCAACGCGACGTGGATCAAATGCCCCGTCCAGAAGAGCGAACCCAGACCGAACAGGCCCGCCAGATGGTGGTTGAGCATCGACTCCACGTTCTGGAACCATTCGAGCTTTGGAGCCCGCTTGTGAAAGTGGAACCAGCCGGCAAACAGGAACAGGCCCGCGATGATGAGCATGCCAATGGCCATCAGCTGCAGCTGGGCCGTAGTCGTGAAACCGACCGCCCGCCACAGGTGAAACAGGCCCGAGGTGATTACGATGCCGCCCTGCTCAAAACCCTTGGCTACGGTCGTGGGATCGTTGAGGATTTCTTGACCGTAAACTGGCCAGACGAACTGGGCACTGGGCCGGATAGCAGCGGTTGTGCCGTCGGCAAGGGTTACCCGTGCCAGCGGGTTTGCTACCCAGGCTGTGTAATTGGAGAAATTGGCACCGTGCCAGAACATACCGCTCAACCACACGCAGACCACAGCCAGGTGGCCGAAGTGGGCTGCAAAGATTTGCCGCGTGATTTGTTCTTTGTCGGAACTGTGCGTTTCGAAGTCGTGAGCAAGAGCATGCAGGTCCCAGATCCACGTCGTGGTCTTTGGACCCCTGGCCAGGTTGCGCTCAAACCAACCCGGTTTGCCCCACTTCTCTGTGGAAGTAGGAACTGGGTCGTTGTCTACGAGAACCCTGACCGGCTTCTCCCGCTCCTGCGGAGTTGTGGACATGGAGGATCTCCTCTTTTTGCGAAACTGCATAGCAGGCCGGAGCCGCCACGCGTGGTGCTATCGGAACGAGAACCACGACGTACACCCCCCAGAAGTATGAAGTGATGATGATGGCTGTCCACCAAGAGGCGTACGCATTTACGCAGCATTATAAGCCAGCCTCCCCGTGTAGCCAGGGGCGCTTAACAATATTTAAGATGCCTGAAAACCTTGACAGGATGGCTTTCCAGCCATATGGGTGCGTACGCGGAACGATCAAATGTTGCAGATGTGGTGTTCGTCTTAACAATTGTGTAGCAGCTCTACTGTACGCCGCTGGGGGGAGTTCCACGACCCGACAACCGCAGGTGATATGATACGGGAGTTTTATCGGGACCCTTGCATGCGTAGATGTACCAAAGCCGGTAGCTTGTCAGTGGCTATCTCTATTCTTCTGGCTGTTCCTGCTGTTGCTCAGCCCGCCGCAACTCCTGGGGCAATACCGAAAGCGCCTACGCAACCCGCTCCTGAAACTCAGTCGTCCCTGCCCACCGTAAGTGATCCCCCGAGCGCGCAGCAGTACCGTCAACTCGAGCAGCAAAATAGCACCCTCAGTCCGGCAGCGGCAGACCAGATGATCAAGGATGCCCAGGTTGCCGCCCAGTCCTCAAAGTTTGACGAGGCCATCGCCAAGACCCAGAAGGCCTGGACGATGCTCAATCAAATGTCAACGCTCCACCAGCAACTGTCCAAGGCATTTGCTGGCATCGACAACCGTATTGCCGATGAAGAAAAACAGCTGGCCCTGCAGGCTGCCATCAAGCGGGACGAAGTCCGCTACCAGCAGGCAGTCATCCACCGCGCCCAGGGCAAGCCGGAGCTCGCCGTTCCTCTTCTGGTCCAGCTGGTCCAATCCCAAAACCCGACCCGTGACCTGGGTCTGAAGGCTTACCGACAACTCTTTGAAATCGGCTTCGTCAAGACCCAGTATCCCCGTCAGTGAGGCTTCGTAGTCTCAACTGAGGGGAATACGGTTACGACTCAATACCTTCAAGATATTCGCGTACCCGCTGGAGGCGTTGGGGATGGCGGAGTTTGCGCAACGCGCGCGCTTCGATCTGCCGGATACGTTCGCGCGTGAGGCTAAATTGCTGGCCAACCTCATCGAGTGTCCGCGAGCGCCCGTCAAGCAGACCGTAGCGCAGGCGTAGAACATCGCGCTCGCGGGGCGTCAGAGTTTGCAAGAGGGCTTCGAGGTCCTGGCACATCAAGTCGCGCACTACACCCTGCTCGGGCTCATCTCCCTTGGCCTGAATCAGGTCTCCGAGGGCAGTATCTTCCTCGCGCCCGACCGGGGTTTCGAGCGAAACCGGCAACTGGATGGCCTTTCTGACAAAGCGCAACTGCTCAGAATCCATCTCGACGGCCTCGGCGATCTCATCTTCTGAGGGAGTACGCCCCAGTTGCTGGGAGAGTTGGCGAGTTGCCTTTTTGATCCGGTTGACTTTTTCGACGATGTGGACGGGCAGGCGGATAGTGCGGGCCTGCATGGCGATGGCCCGGGTAATGCCCTGGCGAATCCACCAAGTCGCGTAGGTTGAAAACTTGAAGCCACGCGTGTAATCAAATTTTTCTGCCGCCCGAATAAGACCCAGCGTTCCTTCTTGAATGAGATCCAACAGGTGGAGACCGCGTCCCTGATAGCGCTTGGCCACGGACACGACCAGCCGCAAGTTGGCCTTGACCAGGTGCGCTTTGGCCCGCTGTCCATCCCGAACAATCAGGGCCCACTGAGGGGCGGTGAGGTTTGCCTGAAGCAGCCAGACATCCAGGACATCAGGTGTAAAGTTGCGACGCTTCTCCTCGTACTGGAGCCAGGTCGAAATGCGGCGGGCAAGCTCTATCTCCTCAGCTGGTTTGAGCAGAGGAACACGGCCAATTTCCTGTAAATAGAGACGTACAAGGTCTTCGGTATTGCCGCGGGCAGTCGCTACTTCCTCTACAACAGAGAGTTCAACGTCTGATTCGGGCAGGTCATCAGGCCAGAGATCTTCCCCGTGCATTGGGCGCTGTTTCCCTTCACAACGTATTGGCTTGTCGTTGTTACCCCTCAGTATGGGGTCGGGAATTTTTAACCAGGGTCAGTTTAACGTTTTCTTCATCTCTGCTCAGCTCACCTGATTGGTCAGCTCGATCGTTCGGACGCGTAGGGTCGCGGTCTTACCCTGGCGCTGAACTTTAAGGGTGACCTCTTCGCCGACCTGGTGCTCACCAATCAGGTTTTGCACCTCGGCTGCATTGGCGACTGAAGTGCCGTCAACCTCGACAATGATGTCGTTCTGGCGGATACCGGCTCTGGCGGCCGGGGAGTCGGGCATAACATCGGTAACCCAAATGCCCTTCTCGGCATCGGGTATGAAGAATTCCCGCGCCCGTGCCTGGGTTTTGGGATTGTTTTTCAGAGTCTCGGCATTTTCTTTGATATTTTCAAGCAGCTCCGGACTCAGACCGATCATTTTTATGCCGATGTAGGGACGGATGATCCGGCCGTCTTTGACCAGACGAGCGGTGATGTCCTTGACCTTGTTAATCGGAATGGCAAACCCGATCCCCTGACCATCGGCGCGGATGGCCGTGTTGATACCAATGACCTGGCCTTTGATGTCAACTAATGGACCACCGGAGTTGCCGGGGTTGATGGCGGCATCGGTCTGAATAAATTCGAGGCGCCGGTCATTGACGCCCACGGAGGCGCTCGAACGGTTCAGCGCACTGATGATCCCGGCTGTTACGGTGTGGTCGAGACCAAGGGGGTTACCGACGGCGATGACCCACTCGCCGGGGCGCAGGCCGTTTGAGTCGCCCAGGGCCACTGTCGGCAGACTGATACCGGCATCGACCTTGATAACGGCAAGATCGGTCAGTGTGTCTTCGCCGACCACTTTGCCTGTCAGCTTGCGACCGTCGTTGAGGGTCACGATCACCTTGCTGGCCCCGTCAACCACGTGCGCATTGGTGACCACGGTGCCATCGGCACTGAGAATAAAACCTGATCCGGACCCACGCTCACGCGGAGCAGGGCTACGCCCGCCAAAGAAGAACTCCGGCAGTCCAGGCTCGAGGAATGGGTCGGAGGGAGCCGCACCGGCACGCGTTTTGAGCACCCGCTCGGTGTCGATCCTGACCACGGCGGGCGAAATTCTTTCAGCGGCATCGGCAATAAAATTTGGACCCAGGCCAGGTGCGACCGGCAGAGTGCGGTTTGTACTGACGCCGGTACTCATGCTCGGCGAAGGTGAGGGGGCTGCAATGGTCGGAGCCCCGCTCATCTGCTGAGCGAATACATTACCAAGTGTAAAGCTGGCTCCGGCGACCGCGCCGACAACACTTACCTGAACGAGCTTGGACTTCCAATCGCCACTCATATGTGCCCTCGAATCCAAGATGATGCAGTGTCTGACGGCCATCCTAACACCTGACACATTTGCCCGGCTTGCGGACGGCCTTCGAATAACCAGGACGTCAGGCCCTGGGAGTCTGTTCCAGTTGTAAATGCTTGACGACGCGACGCAAAACGCCGTTGATGAAACGCGCCCCGGTCTCGTCACTGTATTTCTTGGCCAGTTCGACCGCTTCGTCGATCGCAACCCGGTACGGAACGCTCTTGAGCAAAACAATCTCAGCGACGGCCAGGCGCAGGATGTTGCGGTCGATGCGCGTCAGCCGCTCGACTTGCCAGCCCTCTATGCACTCGCCCAGCAATAGATCGGCACGCTCGCGTTCGCGAGCGAGTACGCCGATCAGTTCGAGCGCATAGGCGCGGACCTGCCGGTCATCGGCAAGCTGCACGAACTCGGGAATCTCCAGAGACGTGCCGACATGGTTGATCGCTTTTTGAGTCAGCAAGATAGCCTTGGTGACCTCCTCGTGAGCAGCACGCACATTCTGGGCGGTCAGTTCGCTTGCCAGAAGACGTTTGTTGCCCTGCTTGAGCTCGGACACGGCACGCTCGAGTGTGTCTCGTGCCTCTTCTGCCAGTGTGCGGACCGAACTGAGCAGCAAGTCCTGGATGTTCTGGTTTTGAAGTTTAGTCGGGTCGGTCGGTAACTGGCTAATGCTTAGCAAGGTCAGTTCCCGGGCAATTCGGCGGGGTTGCATAGGGTCGGAATAACGGTTTTTTAATTCTAGTCGTGATGGTAGGGATGCCCGGCGAGAATCGTCGCCGCCCGATACAGTTGCTCGAGCACCAGGACCCGGGCCAGTTCGTGCGGGAAGGTGAGTGCTGAGAGTGACCAGGTTGTATTTGAACGCTCGCGTACGGACGCCGCAACTCCCCAACTTGACCCAATGACCAGAACCATGTCCGTGGCCTGAAGTTGCTGCTGGGCAAGCCAGCGGGCCAGACCCGGACTGTCCCGCTCGGTGCCGCGGCTGTCGAGCAGGATGACCTGATTCCCGGTTTCGATGCGGGCCAGAATCTCGTGCGCTTCTTTCGCGAGGCAGGCATCGGCGCTCCCCAGGCGGGCATCGCGCACTTCAATCATCTCGCAGCGTAAATAGGCCTCAAGCCGCCGCAGGTATTGCTCACACAGGCGCTGACACTCAATCTGGCGCAGACGGCCGACGGCGATCAGACGTATTTTCAAGTCCGGTATCCGAGTGAGCATCCGTGCGGTGCGAGGAGCGTTTGAGTCCCATCGAGAAAAAGAACCCTGAGGGCTCCTTGCGCGTCGATGCCGATGATGTGACCCTCCCCATCGTGGCCCGGCGTCCGTACTGGTTGCCCGAGGTTGATCAAGTACCGCTCGTAGCCGTTGATTATGGAGGCGGGACCGCGTGCTTGCCAGGTGAAGTAGCTTTCCTCCAGGCCGCTGAGCACTGTTGCGGCAAGCAAAGTGACGTCGAGGGGCGTGCGGCTCAGAGAGCCAAGCCGCACGCCTACATCGGGTACCGGATTCTGCCAGTTGATACCCACACCGATGACCGCGCCGCTCAGAACTCCTCCCTGAATGCGAGTTTCCGTGAGGATTCCTCCCACCTTGCCAAGTTTTCCCGCCTGCTGAATGACCAGATCGTTGGGCCACTTAAGCCGAATATCGATACCGCTGACGCGACTGAGACTGCGCACGATCCCGTAGGCCGCCACCAGGGTCAGCTGATAAATATTTTCGAGCGCCAGGCTTGGTCGCAGGATGACAGAAAGATACATTCCTCCTGGTGCCGACTGCCAATCGCGACCACTGCTGCCACGCCCGCTCGTCTGGGCTGTGGCAAGCACGGTTGTCCCCTCTATGGCACCGTCGCGCAGCAGTTCTAGGGCGACGCGGTTCGTCGAATCCACCGTCTCGAAACAGTGGAACTGTCGTCCGAGAATTTGTGTCTTCAGATACAGGTGCAGGTCGTGGGCATCCGGAATCATAGGATGAGTAGGGGCATGTTCAAAAGGAAGGAATCAATGCGCAAGGCAGTCAAAAAAGTCTTCACTGCCCTCATTGTAGCGACGGCCGTCACGGTGACTGCTACGCTCGACACCATTAGCCCAGTCGCAGCCCAGGGGTTTGAGCGGTTACTCCAGGGCGCATACCAGTCTTTCGCGATCAGCAATCTGTCCGACGAGCAGGAAGTAGCCCTCGGCAAGCAAATCAACCAGCAGCTGATCGCCCGGGGACAGATTCGCCTGTCGGGTAACCGCCGTATCAACACGCTCGTCAACCGCATTGGTCAGCGCATTGCCCGTACTAGTGACCGCCCCGACATCCCCTACACTTTTCAGGTCGCCAACGACAAAGCGATCAATGCCTTCGCAACAGCGGGAGGCTATGTCTATGTAACGACCGGCCTGCTACAGGCAACCAACGGCAGTGACGCACAGCTTGCGGGCGTTATTGCTCACGAGGTCGGTCACATAGTCGGTCGCCACGCACTCGACCAGATGCGTAAGGCCACGCTCGCGCAGGGGATCACTGGCGCACTGGGTGTAGACAACCGGTTAGTGGTGAATCTTGGCGTCAACCTCCTGCAGCGTTCCTACTCGCGCGAGGCCGAATACGAGGCAGATAAGCTCGGCCTTGAAAACCTGGTGCGGGCCGGATACCCGGCCAGTGGGCTGCCCGATTTCCTGCGCAAACTCGAGCGCGGGGGCGGCACTCCCGAGTTTCTGAGTACGCATCCCTCCTCGCCCAGCCGCGTCGAGCGTCTTGAGCAGATCATCCGCGAGGAAAATCTGGACCGTCGGGGCTAGTCGCTCATGCGGCGCTGGACAAAGTTGGTGTAGACTTCGCCGCGGGCAAACCAGGCGTTGTCGAGCACACGCAGGTGAAAGGGAATAGTGGTCGGGACACCGGTAATGGCGCACTCTTGCAGGGCACGGCGCATCCGCCGAATGGCCTCCTCGCGTGAACGACCCCAGACGATTAGCTTGCCCAACAGCGAGTCGTAGTAGGGCGGGACCTGGTAGCCCTGATATAAGTGAGAATCCATGCGCACCCCGGGTCCCCCGGGTGGCAGGTATGCACTGACCGTACCGGGTGTTGGCCTGAAATCGTGGTCGGGGTCCTCACAATTGATGCGGCATTCGATCGCATGTCCCGAGTTGTGCACATCTGCCTGGGTATAGCCGAGGGGTTCGCCCGCAGCAATGCGAATTTGTTCCGCAATCAAGTCCATGCCGGTCACCATCTCGGTAACCGGGTGCTCGACCTGGATACGGGTGTTCATTTCCATAAAGTAGAACTGCCCGTTGCGGTCGAGCAAGAATTCGATCGTTCCCGCTCCGATGTAGCCGATGCTCTGGGCCGCTTGAACGGCGGCATTGCCCATGCGGGTCCGCAACTCCTCACTTAGAAGGGGACTGGGGGATTCTTCGAGCAACTTCTGGTGACGGCGCTGGATTGAGCAGTCACGTTCGCCGAGATGGACGACCGAGCCGTACTTGTCGGCCAGGATCTGAAACTCGATGTGGCGGGGCTCTTCGAGGTACTTCTCGATGTAGACGCCGCGGTTGCCGAAGGCCGCCTCGGCCTCGCGCTCGGCAGTCTGGATCATCGCAATCAGCTCGCGCTCGTTATTGGCAATGCGCATGCCGCGACCGCCTCCACCTGCCGTTGCTTTGATAATCACCGGGTAGCCGATTTGTTGGGCTACTTGAAAGGCTTCCTCGGGCGAGTCGATCAGACCTTCGGAGCCCGGAACCGTCGGGACACCTGCCGCCTGCATGGTGTCCCGCGCCGTTGCCTTGTCGCCCATGAGCACCATCGAGCGCGGCGAAGGACCGATAAAGGCCAGACCATGATCGGCACAAATTTCCGCAAAGCGGTCGTTCTCGGACAGAAAGCCGTAGCCCGGATGGACCGCATCGCAGTCGCGCGTCAGGGCGGCTGAGATCAAGTTCGGAATATTGAGGTAACTTTTGGCCGTCTGGGCTTCGCCGATGCAGACTGCCTCATCTGCAAGCTGCACATGCAATGACAGGGCGTCGGCTGTTGAATGAACGGCAACCGTGGCAATCCCCAATTCGCCACAGGTCCGTATAATCCGAAGGGAGATTTCGCCGCGGTTCGCAATCAAAATTTTACGAAAATATGCCATTTTCTCAATGGATTCCCGACTGCTTATCTTAGCAGACATCACCGGGGCAGATGCGAGCAATCAGGCTTCCCTGCAAAACGATCGGGTGTAACCGCAAGGACACGACCCAGCCGCTGCGTGGGCTTAGTGGCTGTTCAAGTATCTCGCCGCGCAGGGGATCGAGGATGCGGCCGAGGGGTTGCCCCGTCTTGACTATCTCGCCGGTGGTGACCAGCGGCAAGAACAGACCCGGACACTGGCTGTGGACAAGTTGAAAGTCTGGCCCTGCCATGACCTGTGTCGTCGTAGCATCGCCTGGAACCGGACCGCTTACGACTCCCAGGTGCAGGGCAAGGCGCACAAGACCGGCAAAGACACGTTCGCAGTGGTCCGGTTCCAGGTGTAGGCCCCGACCGGCCTGTACGACCACACTATCGACGCCGACCTGTAAGAGGTTGTAGCTCAATGTCGAGTGCAGGATGTTGGAGCCGTCCATCGCTTCCGGAGAATGCGGGCCGGGCCGGTGGAGACAGACGAGGGGCAGAGCCATGGCCATAGCCAGTTTGAGCGCCCGGTTCTGGCCGCTGTAGACGGCTGCTTGAGGCCACTCCGCGATGAAACGGTCGCTTGCGTGGATATCCACACAAGCATCGGAGTGGCGAACTCGGTCGAAGACCCAACTTGCCAGACGCTGGACCGTTTCACCCTGGGCGTAGCCGGGAAACATACGATCGATATCGGTATCGTCAAAAGGCCAGTTGCGTTCGGCAAGCAACAGCCCAACCGGGTTAATGGCCGGTAGAACCCGGACCTTGCCGCGCAGGACATGGTCTCCCTGCCGCAACTCGATTCTGCGTAACCACTCAATGAGCAGGTGGCAGACATACAGGCCGTTGTACTCATCTCCGTACAGACCGCTGACGATGCTCAAGACAGGCTTACCCCGGCCAAACTCCTGTACGGCAATCGGTAACGGGCTATTAAAAGGTACTGAGAGCGGGCCGATCGGTTTTTGCATATCAAACATGAATCAGGCGGGCGACCAGCGAACCGGCATAAACGACCGGATGAACTCGAAGCGTGAACAGATACCCATCTATCGGTGTTGTCACATCGGTTTGTTCGCCGCTGAGGGTATCGATGACCTGACCTAGTCGGGCTCCCCGGTGCAGGTGGCCGCCGAGGACGAGGGCCGGGTGCGGTACAAACAGGCCGCCTACCTCGGCGTTGATGTGAATGACGTTGGCCTCGGTGGCATAGAGAGGTTGGGGTGCCGAGTAGATGGTCGGCTGGCCGCTGAGAACATCGATTGCTTGCAAAAACTGGAGCAGACCCCGAAAGACGCGTTCACAGTGGACCCGGTTGAGACGGCGGCCCGTGCCGACTTCCACGACGAGGGTATGAATGCCCCGGCTGAAGAGCGCCTTGGCAATCGTGCCCGGGATCCAGTTGTGGGCCGAGTGGCTCCAGATCACATCCAGCCCGAGCGTACCCGCCCACTTGAGGACCTGGGGCTCGTGCACGACACGGGTTTGGGGCAGTTCCTCAAGAAAGCTGTTGCTGCTGTGGATATCGACACACACAGTAGAGCGCGCGGCCAGCTGGTAGATCGAGGCGGCTAGGCGCTCGATTTCATTACCTTGCGGATCGCCCGGGAAGTTGCGGTTGAGGTCACTGCCGAGGACCGGAACAGAACGCTGGCCCAGACTTGTGCCCAGGGGGTTGGCGTTGGGCAGAATGTTGACGATCCCACGCAGTAGCCAACCCGCGGGCAGGCGTTGCAAGAATTGCGAAAGCAAGTGACAGATATACCCGCCATCGAGTTCATCACCGTGCAGACCGGTCAGGATCGTGATCTCCAGGGCACTCGAACCCCGGCGCGGCTCAAATCGATGGTTGAGCAGGCGGATCTGCTGTCCGAAAGGCAAGTCGAGGGTAAAGACCGGCTTGCACTCGAAGAGGACCGGGGCAGAGAGAACCATGATCTCCAGGCGGGCGATTGGATGCCCTTCATTCTACCCACATCCTTCCGTGGGAATGGTCTACCCGCCAGATGCCCCGAACTGGGCACTGCACGGGTCCGGCATGGTGTCCGGTTGTAGCCCGGAGGCTATTCGGGACCAGATATGGAGGGACAAGCGGCTTACCCTACACGATGAAGCCTATGAGCGAACCCGACCGTGATCTCCTCTGTGCCCTGCAAACCATCTGGGGCTTCGAGCACTTCCGCGACCATCAGCAAGCCATCGTCGAAGCCGTCCTGGCCGATCGTGATGTGCTGGCCGTGTTGCCGACCGGCGGTGGCAAGAGCCTGACCTTTCAACTGCCGGCCCTGCTCAGTCGGGGTACGACCCTGGTGGTGACGCCACTGGTCGCTTTGATGGAAAATCAGGTCCGGCGTCTGCGCGACCAACACGTCGCCGCCGCGGGTCTTCACAGTGAACTGCCCGCAGCCGAACGCCGCGCGGTTCTGGAGGGCATCGACGAAGGACGGTGGAGCCTGCTTTATCTTGCACCTGAGACGCTCCTTGCACCGGGGGTCTGGGACCGGCTCACACGTATTCCGATCAGCCGTATCGTCCTCGACGAGGCACACTGTCTCGCAAGTTGGGGTAGCAGCTTTCGCCCTGCCTACCACCGTTTGGGGGCAGCCAGGCGTGCCCTGGGCCACCCTCCTCTATGTGCCTTTACGGCCACCGCGACACCTGAGGTTCTCGAAGCCCTGGTGCGTCTGTTGGGACTCGTCAGGCCCCGCCGTCTGGTTGTCCACCCCTACCGGCCCAATCTGAATTTGCAGGTGCGCTGGACCTGGACCGCCCGACAACGCCGGGTGCAAATCTCGGCATTCCTCGAACAACACCGAGCGGACGCGGGGCTTGTCTACTTGCGGACACGCCGGGGCACCGAGCAGCTGGCCGCGTTCCTCACTGCCGGGGGATGGCAGACAGCGTTCTACCATGCCGGAGTACGCGGTGAGGAGCGTCGCCGTCTGGAGCGCGACTGGCTGAACGGCAAACTACCTTTCCTCGTCTGTACGAACGCTTTTGGGATGGGGATTGATCATCCACATGTGCGCTGGGTTTTACATGCCAATCTGCCTTCTGCTCTGGAAGAATACATGCAGGAAATTGGCCGGGCGGGCAGGGACGGTCATCCCGCCACGGCATTGCTCCTGGCGAGCGAGCCGACCGGCCTGCTCGACCCAAGCGACCGGCAGTTGCAGACGCATCTACAGCGCGAACGCGAAGCACAGCGGCAAAAGGCCCGCGAAGTCCTCAAGCACTTGCCTGCGACCGGGATCTTTAAGCCGGATGAAGCCTTGAGCCTCGCCCTGCTGCACGAGCAGGGAAGACTCATCTGGGAGACGCCCTTCGAGTACCGGCGGACAGACAGGCAGGAGGTAGTCTTGAAAACGCCTGATTACTCGATGTCAGGGTACGTGTGGACGCGCAGGTGTCGCTGGCAATTTCTGCTAGCCGCTTTCGGCCTGCCCGAGAGTGACCCATGCGGTCACTGCGACCGTTGCTGCAATCGCCATGCTGTGTGAAGAAGTCAGGATTAGAAGAAGGGCTCGCCAAGCTACTGCGTCGAAGCTCTGCTCAGTACCGTGTAGAAAAGCAGCGCAATGCCTGGGCAGAACTGGTCGTGGTGAAGCCTGTGGAGGCGACGTGATTGCACGGCTTGTGAAGCAGGAAGGAATCTCCGCGTTTTTAGGCCGGATGTGGATGTCAAACTATCAAAGATTGATAGCTACTCCAAGTACAATCAGCGGCTTTGTATCCGGCCCCTGCACGGCTAGTTTTACTCTTGAAGGAAACCATGAAAGGAAGTGCAACAGTTTCTCGCACAGTTCTCGCTGCAATGCTGACATTGGCTTTCATCCTGATTCCAACCGTGGCTTGCACAAATGCCCAGCCACAAGCAACGTCTGGACGTGCAGATGGTCAGGCCAGGAGTAGCGTTTTACAGGCAGCAAAACAAGTTGTCAACGCTCTCCAGGCGAGGAACGGAAAGCAATTGGCCTCACTGGTACATCCTAAGAAGGGCGTACGGTTTTCGGCGAGTGCCTACATTGATGTCAAGAGTGACATAGTCTTTTCCAAGCACCAGGTCCGGCATTTCTGGGTGAATCGCAAGACTTACTTATGGGGTTTCGCAGACGGTACAGGAAACCCAATTGAGATGACCCCAAGCCAGTACTACAGAAGGTATATTCTAAACCGTGACTTCCTGCATCCATCGTCCATCAATGTCAACAACGATCGTGCTGTTGGAAATACTAACAACAACGCAGCTTCAGTCTATCCAAGGGGAACAAGGGTTGAGTATTACATCAAAAACTCTGAGTGTAACGAAGAATTAAAGAATGACTGGGCGGCATTGAGGCTTGTACTCGAAAGAAGCAATGGTTTCTGGTTTCTTGTCGGGGTGATTCACGACGAATGGACGATTTGACCCTCAGTTGCAACACTCAGGCGGGCTGGCCGACTGACAAAAGGGCTGTAATCCTCGCTACGCCTTGATTATCATTGACTTCTGCTATCTGAGAACACAATGGCCAAATCGACAAGCACCTACTGGAATCCTTTGAGTCTCGACAACAGTGGGAAGTGGCAACCGGTCGCGGGGCTCGAAGGGATGGTCGAGGAATTGACCTTGAGCCTGGACAAACACACTGGCGAGTACACGCGCCTGACCCGTTTCCTTCCCGGTGCCGACACAACGCCCTTCGGTGGCAAAAGCCATGCCTATCCCGAGGAGGTGTTCATCGTTAGTGGCCGCCTATACGACCGGGCCTTCGACATGTGGTTGGAAACCGGTCACTACGCTAGCAGACCTCCAGAAGAAGTCCACGGGCCGTTCATCACCGACATGGGCTGTGTCGTTCTCGAGTGCTCCTTTCCCAACAAAATCGGCCAGTAATTTCCGCGCGGTAGCCAGCAATGGCCTTCTCGCTGCTTCAAGCGTCTGGCAAGATCCGGACACGCCTGCCCTCGATCTGGACTCGGCCACTTGCAAGCAGCCGGACCGCCTCGGGCAATAACCGGTACTCCTGCGCGTGGATGCGCTCTGCGAGGCTTTCGGTCGTGTCGTCGTCCAGCACCGGCACTGCCTGTTGTAGAATTACTGGCCCCCCATCGACTTCGAGCCTGACCAGGTGTACCGTGCAACCCGTGACCTTGACCCCATACTCAAGTGCCTGTTCGATCGCCCGGTTGCCCCGAAAGGCGGGCAACAGACTGGGGTGGATGTTGAGCAGTCGGTCCGGGTAGTGGTCGATCAGGACCCCGGTGACGACCCGCATCCATCCAGCCATAACGACCAGATCGACACTATGGGCTTTGAGGGTAGACACAATAGCTTTATCGAGCGCTTCACGACTCGGGTAGAGACGATGGTTCAGCAGGACTGCCGGAACTCCTGACAGGTGGGCGCGCTTGGCAACCAAAGCACCCGGATTGTTGTAGACCAGCACCACGACCTGGATAGGTAGACTGCCTGCATTAGCTTCGTCCACCAAGACCTGGAAGTTGGTCCCCTGACCTGAAGCGAGCACCCCCACACGCAGACGATCGCTCACGGCGGTACCTAGCCTGTTTGCGAGGCAGCCCGCTCTTCACGCTTACGGCGGTCAGACTGCACCAGTTCGTCGATAGTCTCTTTGGAGCGTTTGATGCGTTCGATGACGGCATTGAAGAAGTCCAGGTCCTTTTTGACCTTACCGCTGTCAATACGCAGCCGTTCACAGATCTGCTGTAGCTTCTCCTGGCGGTC
>JACMIX010000240.1 GCA_014380935.1 Gloeobacterales cyanobacterium ES-bin-141
CCCTCTACGTGGCGAGGGAAAAGGGTTTCTTCAAAGCACTCGGTCTGGACCTCGACGCACGCACCTTCTCGGGTAACCAGCAGAGCACGCTGGCATTTGCCGGTGGCAAACTCGACGGCCTTGCCGATATCACCTCCAGTGCTGCCGATCTGGCGAGCAAGGGCAAAGACTTTCGGGTCGTAATGGTTGTCGATCGGTCGGTGGGGGCCGACGGTATCCTGGCCCGTAACACCATTGCCAGCGTTGCAGATATCAAGGGCAAGAAAGTAGCTCTCGAAGAAGGCACGGTCAGCCATTACTTCTTCTTGCAGGTGCTGGCGGAAGCCGGGTTAACTGGAAAGGACATTACCCTTATCAACACCACCCCTGCGGATGCGGCGGCGGCTTACCAGAGCGGTGCGGTCGAGGTTGCCGTAACCTACGCCCCGTTTCTCGGTAAGGCGAATCAAGTGCGCAAGGATGGACGCACCATCTACGACTCATCGCGGATGCCCTACGCGGTCACGGACCTGTACGAATTCGATACCAAGTTCATCGAGTCCCAGCCGCAGACTGTACAGGCGTTTGTCGCGGGTATCCTGCAAGGACTGGACTACATCAAGGCCAATCCCGAGGAGGGCAACGTCATCCTCGCCAAGCAAATGAAAATCAAGCCTGAAGAAGCCGCCGATTACCTTAAAGGGATTCAACTTGCCGACCTGGAGACCAATATAGACATGTTGACTAATTCCGGCAGCCCGGGCTATCTTCCCAAGGCTTTCGAGTCTATCTCCCAGTTCTTGCTCGCTCAAGGACAAATAAAGACAATACCCGACTCGGTCAAGATTATCGAACCCAAGTTCATACTCGCTGCTCGCAACAGCGCTTGAAGTTGCCTATCTCCGGGCTGCTAGCTTTGCTGCGGAGAAGGGTTGTACGGAGTTTATGAGACTTTGCGCGGCAGGCTCTCACTCACTCGCTTCGAGTCGAGAATACGGGTAATCGGTAGCTGAGTGTGGTGCCGGGGATGTTCAGAAGTGGCAAGTGGCCCCGTGACGGGCCAGATCGTAAAGTCGCGCAGGGCTGTGCGCACAATATTGCCATCCATCTTTTGTAGGGTCTGATCGAGTTCGATGAGGTGGGCGCGACCCAGTTCGAGGGCGTGCTCGTCTGGTTGGTAGACCGTACCGACGGGATAATCCAGGTAGGGCGTGCGGGTGTTCTCGATGTGGCAGCCAAGGATATGGGCCACGACCTTACCCTGGGTAAAATCGACGAGGCGGCGGATGCTGCGAGCAAACTCCTGCCCGTCTTCTACATATAGGCGACCGGGATACAGAGTATCGCCGGTGAAGAGAATGCCGGTCTGTCGGTCGTAGAGAGCGATGCTGGTTGCCTCATGGCCGGGGATTGGAATGATGTCGAGAATGCGCTTACCCAGATCGTGCTGGACAATCTGCTCCGGCCAGCGGGCAATGCCAAAAAAGCTCTGGACACTGGGCAGATTCGGCCGGACCAGGGTCGTCCCTACCAGGTTCTGAAACGACCCATCACCCGCGATATGGTCACTGTGGGCATGGCTGTGGATCACTTCGAGTGGGATGGACCTGCGTCCACTGCGGGTAAGCCAGCCGTTCACGACCGCCTGAACGGCCTGGGCTGTGTCCGGTTCACCAGCCCCGGTATCGAGCAGCAGGGCCTTCTCGGTCCCGAAGAATAGATAGAGAAAGGGTTTCTCGTAGTGGGAACAGCCAGACTGACGCAGGATGTAGAGATCTTCGTTGTACCGATGGGCTTCGAACTCGGGGATTGCGCGGCAGTCCGGTCCGCCCAGGAGCCAGGTTCTTGGCAGAGTACCCGTTCTCACTCCCCCACCGTCCGGTTGAGGTGCGGTAGCCCTGACCATCGCGGTAATCACCGCCAGAATCCCGAGGATTGCGACCAGTTGCGAGATCCTTTTGTACCGCTTGCTCAGCAGGGCGACACAAACCTGCCACACCCGGTTGAAGAGACGCTGCAACTTCACTTTCATTACTTTCATCAACTTGTGGATGTAAACTTGTCCCGGTTTAATCGACAGTTTCTCGATGCGGTCCGATTCTAGGTGGACAACCGCTTCATGGTATTGTAGAGCAGTGGTAGAGGTTAGTTTAATAAGCCCCTATCTTAAAGCCGTATCAGCACTCGGCCACAAATATCGACAGTTGCAACAAAACTGATTTCACGGCTTGGGTTCGTTGGGGAAGCAACACCTGTTGTGGTATCGATAACTAGTAGGTCATCCAGTTCTACACTTTGCACGGAGCTACGTGAAGGGATAGGCGGCTACGCTCCCGACGAAGTGAGAAACCCGCCATCTATCGTGAGGATAAGTCCCGACATCCCAGAGGGACTGAGCAGCAGGAGTACTCCACTCTCTAGTTACTGAAGGAGACGGATATGGCCACATTCGATGAAGCAAAACTCAATATGCTCGTTGGCAAGATGCTTGGCGACTTGGGAGGCGCATTCAGCGTTCCGACTGTCCGCATCGGTTTCAAGCTCGGATTGTTCGATGCTCTCTATGAGGGTGGACCTGCAACCGCAGCCGAACTGGCCTCACGGGCCGGCGGATTGGCCGAACGCTACGTGCGCGAATGGGGGTTGGCCCAAGCTGCTAACGGATTTGTAACCTTCGATGCGGTTAGCGAGCGTTTCAGCCTCACGCCTGAGCAGGCGATGGTCTTCGTGATTAAAGACAGTCCGGTCTATCTGGCGGGCGCCTTCGATCTTGCTGTTGCCATGATCGAAGGCGAACCGAAGGTGGAGGAAGCTTTCCGGCGAGGAACGGGCGTTGGCTGGGGCGAAACGGGTGGTTGCCTGTTTTGCGCGGTCGGCGCGTTCTTCCGACCGGGCTATGTCAACAGCATCGTTCAAGCCTGGCTGCCTGCGCTGGATGGTGTGCAAGCCAAGCTCGAAGCCGGCGCAAAGGTGGCCGATATCGGCTGCGGCGTGGGGTTCTCGACCCTGCTGATGGCGCAGGCTTATCCGAGGAGCGAATTTGTCGGCTTCGATTTTCATCCGCCATCGGTTGCCAAAGCCCGCGAACACGCCGACACTCATGGCATGTCCGACCGCGTCCGGTTTGAAACTGCGTCGGCGAAAGAGATCGGCGAACGCGATTTCGACCTAATCACGGTTTTCGACTGCCTGCATGATATGGGCGACCCGCGCGGCTGCGCAAAGCATGTCCGGACGCTGTTGGAGCCTGACGGCACATGGATGATCGTCGAGCCCATCGCCGGCGATCGTCCGGAGGACAATATCGGTAGCCCGGTCAGCCGGCTCTATTACAATGCTTCCACGATGATCTGCGTGCCCACGTCGCTGGCTCAGGAAGTGGGGGAAGCCCTCGGGGCGCAGGCGGGCGAGGCAAAGATCACCGCAGTGCTCAAGGAGGCCGGCTTTTCGCGCGTCCGCCGTGCCGCCGAGGGTCCGTTCAACATGATTCTCGAAGCCCGCACCTAAATGGGAGATTATCAACCATCTCCATGAGCAGTGGCTCAAAAGTGGCATTCTCCGGGTACCTCACCAAAAGGTGCGATTGGTTTAAACTTCGGCATTGCACAATGGTGACACTGCCAGACTGAACTGTATGACACTGCCGATGTTCAGGAGTCGGACGACCTGATAGTAGGCGGGTCAGGCTCGTCCGCCCAGTAATCGGTCGCCTGGAATTTCCCCACCATGCCAATCGAGCACGACATCCATTTATCGGAGTCCGGGTAGTAGCAAACCTCGTGGGGCAGGTTCTCACCAACCATCAGAATGTCTGTGTCTTCGTCGGTGTGATTATAGAGCTGGTGAGCAATGCGCTCACCTCGCGGACAGGAGATGGCATCGCCCTCCTGCACTTCCACCGTCTGCTCACCAAGGCGCAACATCGCTCTGCCCTTGAGGACCAGGAAGAATTCATCTTCGTGCAGGTGGAAGTGAAAGGGACAGGAGCTTTTTCCTGGCTGCAAGCGTTCGACTACGACGCCGATGTGCCCTTTCTCCTGGGACATCGACGGCGAAAGCCGCTTGGACAGACTGGAATAGTGTTCAGAATAGGTTTTTTCCGTCCACTCGAGCTGATTCAAGTTGACGATGTTTGGAATATCAGACATACCGGACTCTCCAATTCATCCTGGTTTGCTTGCAATAGATAGAGTGTACTGGTCTGCTCCCGAATTGCTAGACCATTCTCTCGAGAAGACCACTCGTTGCGCATCTTGTGGGTTACCGGCGATAAAGAACTTTGCCATCGAAGATCGTCAACACGACACGGGTTTTATGAATATCTATGGTCGGGATTTTGAACAGATCTTGAGAGAGAACGATGACATCAGCCCACATGCCCGGTGCGAGTTGGCCTTTGGTTTTTTCTTCAAAAGAAGCGTAAGCTCCAGCACTGGTGTAGCCGCGAAGTGCCTGATCAAGAGTGAGACGTTGTTCGGGGACCCAGCCTCCCGGTGGGTCGCCTTCGATGGTTCGACGGTTCACTGCATTGTGAAGGCCGCGCAGCGGATCGAGACTGATAGCCGCCGGCCAATCACTGCTAAGGACGAGGTGGGCACCACTATTCAACAGTTCTGCCCAGGCAAAAGCACGGTGGAGGCGCTCCGGACCGACGGCTTTTGACCAGACCTCGATGGTGCCGGGATCGGCGTGGATCGGCTCCATCGAAGGCATTACTCCGATACGTACAAAGCGAGGAATGTCCTCGGGGGAGACGACCTCGATATGTTCGATACGAAAACGGGGATCTCTTTTGGGTGCAACGCTTTTGGCGTATTCATAGCCGTCTAATGCCATCCGTACACCCCGGTCACCGATTGCGTGGGTGTAAATCTGAAAGCCCGCCTGCGTGTACTGGCCGACGAGGTCGTTGTATTCCGACTGGGTGTAGGCAGGAGTGCCCTTCTGTTGCGGGAGATCCGTGTAGGCGGTGAGCATGGCGGCGGTGTGAGACTCAATCACACCGTCCAAAGAAAATTTCACCGCCCCCACCTGCAGCATCGGATTGCGCGTGTACTTTGCTTTTAACTTTTTCCAGGTTTCCAGGTCTTTCAGGCTTTCGCGTCCGTCTACCGAAAAGGCGACAGAGGTTCGAACAGTGAGTTCTCCTTTTTGAAGCATTGTTTCGTAGAGAGATACTTCCTGAGGGCTGCCGCTCGCATTCTGAATACTGGTGATCCCCAATGAGGCAAGTAGTTTCATGCCTTTTTTGAGCGCCGCAAATTCCTGTTCAGGGGTAGGAGCCGGAATCAATCTGCCAATCAAACCACCGGCATCTTCTTTAAATACGCCCGTGGGCAAGCCAGTCTTGGGATCACGGACAATTTCACCGATGCCTTCTACTTTTGTTGTCGAGGTGATCTTGGCCAGCGCTATTGCCCGAGTGTTGGCCCAACCGGTGTGACCGTCGTAGGCCCGCAAATACACGGGGCGATCTGCAATCACCGCATCGAGGTCTTGACGCGTGGGTAACCGTTTACCGGGCAAATAAGCGTACTCCCAGCCCCGTCCATAGATCCAGGCGCGGTCGGGGTGATTTTTTGCGTAGGCGACAACTCGCGCTTGAATCGCTTGCAAAGATCGCGCTCCGGTCAGATCTACTTCATCGAGACCCAGGGAGCCACCCAAAAAATGGATGTGGGCATCGTTGAATCCGGGCGAAGCGAGCCGTCCGCCCAGATCGATCACTTCTGTACTCTGGTCCACCAGGGTTTTAATCTGAGCGTCGGTGCCAACCGCAATAATCTTGTGCTCTCGAATTGCCAGTGCTTGCGCCCAGGGCTGCGTTTCGACACCCGTCCAGAGCCGACCATTGATGAGCACCAATTCAGCATGCAGAGACTCCGCCCGGACAGGAAGCTCAATGCATAAGAGACCCAAGAGCAGCAGGAGCGCGAATTTCACGATCAATCGTCCCGTTAGTGCCGATCTACCTTGTCAGCGCTCCCGGTGAAGAGTCGTATCAAGGATTACAAACCCTTGCTGAAAAGGGACGGCAAGGCTCGATGATTTATGGTCCCTCGGATCAGGAAGTCCTCAGCCGTTGTGTCGATTGGCGCAACTGGGGTAGTTGCAGTGAGAAAGTAGTCTGACCCGAGTGGCTGGCAACGCTAATTTTTCCTTGCAACTGTTCAACCAGCTTTTTGACCAGGGCCAGTCCCAGTCCTGTTCCACCCTGCTGCCAGGGATCGTTATTCGGGATACGGTAGAACTTTTCAAAGATGCGAGACATTTCCTCGCTGGGAATCTCCACACCCCAGTTGCTGACACTCACCTGCAGACGGTTGTCCTCCATGGGTACAACCGCGATGCAAAGTGCCCCCGAGGACGGAGTATATTTGCAGGCATTGTTGAGCAACTCGATCAGGATGCGCTTGAGCTTGCCGCTGTCGGTTGTAAACGGCAGCAGTCCGGGGCTGACTTGTAAGGTCAACGTCTGGTCGTGTTGTTCGGCCTGCAGGCGGAAGGGTTCGACAATCGCGGGCAACCAATCGGCTACACGGACAGCTTCGAGTTTGAGAGGTCTAGAATCCATATCCAGCCGCTGCAGGTCCAGAAGATCGTTGACGAGTTGGGCTTCCCGAGCACACTCACTGGCGAGGATCTGCAAGTAGCGTTCGCGTTTCTCTTCATTGGTAGTCACCTTCAACATCTGGATGGCCATGGTCATGTTGGCCACTGGAGTACGCAACTCGTGTGAGACAGTGCTCAAGAAATCGTTCTTGAGCTGATCAAGTTGCTGAAGTTTTTGGGTCTCCTTGTGCAAAGTTGTGGAGAGCGGCGTGTCTCTTGCCCATACCTCCACAACATCCGCGGGGCTGGCACCGTAGCACCGGGCCAGTTCTGCTAAAGCATTCCAGGCTACATTGCTGAGTTGGAGGGCGCGTGTCCTTCTGGGCTCAGGATAGGAAGGGATATAGCCATCTGCCATGTCTTTGTTGCGTAAGCATTGCGAATATCGGGTTCATGGTGCCCATTTTCTCCAGTGCTAATCTCCCCCCTTAGATGGAACTTACTTTCGAGTCATCGAAAAATTCTCGAACCAGCCCCGGCGCCAGAAAAAATAAACCATGCCAAGCGCAACCGCCAGCATCGCCGCCAGACAGATGGGATAGCCCCAGTACCAGTTCAATTCGGGCATGTTCAGGGGCGACCTGTCCGTGTTGAAATTCATACCGTACACCCCGGCAATAAACGTCAGCGGAATAAAAATGGTTGATACAATAGTTAATACTTTCATCACCTCGTTCATCCGGTTGCTCACCGAGGACAAGTAGACGTCCATCAAGCTAGAAGTCAGTTCCCGGTAGGTCTCCACCATGTCCAGGATCTGGATGGCGTGGTCATAGCAATCTCTGAGATAGATACGCACTTCCTCGCTCACGAGGTCGTTGCTGTCGCGGATGAGCGCATTGATGACCTCGCGTTGTGGCCAGATCGCCCGCCGCAGCGTCAGCAATTCACGCTTGAGGTCGTGGATTTGCTCAATGGTTCGGTGCGTCGGTTTATCGACTACTTCATCTTCAAGCTGCTCGATGCGTTCGCCATAGGCTTCAAGCACCGGGAAAAATCCGTCGATGATGGCATCGAGTAACGTGTAGACCAGGTAGTCAGGTCCCTGCCTACGCACAGTACCTTTGTCTGTACGGATGCGCTCGCGAACATAGTCGAAGACGTCGTGCTCCGGCTCTTCCTGGATGGTGAGCACGTAGTGCTTGCCCAGAATGAAACTCACCTGCTCGCTGATAAACCCCCCGCGCGCTTCACCCGGACAGACCATACGGGCAATGATGAGCAACTGGTCGTCGTACTCCTCAATCTTGGGCCGCTGGGGCACGTTGACGACATCTTCGAGCACGAGCGGATGCAGTCCAAAGACCTTACCCAGACGCCTCAGGATATCCTCACTACCCAGTCCCTGAACATCTACCCAGGAGACGGATTCGGTGTCCAGGTAAGGAACGCACTCCTCGGGAGTCAGAATCTTGTGGCGCGTCGCCGTGGATTTGTCGTAGTCGATGAGTGTAATATCTGGAGGTGCCGCATCGGCGTCGATGTCCAGCGTTCCCGGCATACTGCCGGGTTGGTCATAGAAAAAATCGACGTAGGAAGCCTCTTCTCCGGCTGGCTCAGGAGCCTGGGCCGCATTCTGTGGACGTCCGAATGACGACACCCATTTTTCCATCATTGAACCCGAGTGTAAGAACCCGATCTTACGCGCCACGCCCCAGACAAAGCTACAAACCTGCGTCGCACCTCATCATGCTCAGAAATTGAACACCGCTCGCAGAGCACCAATAGTCAGACCATTACTGTTGAGTGAGTTAACCGGCTGGGTGATGAAGTGTAAAAAAGGCGTGAGGCTCAAGCGGTCGTTGATCTGAAAGCGGTAGAACACAGTAATGTCGGTTTCCACACCACTTGGCACCAGACCAGTGGTGATACCCGGTCCCACGAGCCCCTGCGCGGACCCGGCAAAGGCACGCAGAGGCTGCGCGACACTCAAACTCAGGGCATTTCCGTTGCCGAACAGGTCCGGTAGGCTGAAACCCACCTGCCAGGTGTTTAGAGAAATGGGCGAGAAGGAGACGCCCATACCGGCAAGCGTGTTGACGCTGGAGGTAGCAGAGCTATAACGTCCGAACAAAGCAAAATTCGGGGTAACCGCCCACTCACCGTTGAGGCCGAAGCCGTCACTCACACTGTTACTGACGACACTTGGCAGGGTGAGGGCACCGAGGATACCGCCCTGGTCAATAATGTGGGTGTATTGTAACTTGAGCGAGGCGCTCGGGCCGGGCATAATTTCAAGCTCGGTAACAGATGCACTCTCCCCACCGAATAGCCCGCCCGCACCCGCACCGCCGTAGGGTACGCCAAAGTCGTTGAAGCTGGTACGTGGGTCGCCCGTGGCAGCACCGCCATTGTTGGCCAGGTAGATAGTGCGCAGGCCAATCGAGTCGCTGATTTGCCAGTTGAAACCGGCTCCCGGACCGAAGAAGACGAACGTGACGAACGGGTTGTTGGTAGTCAGGCCGCCGGTAAAATCCAGGGCCTCGCTGTTGGCAAAGCTGTTGGTGTCGATGTATTCGGAAACCTCGAGCCTCGGCCCGAAGAAAACACGGAAATTGTCGCTGAAGACGCTGGTCTGGTAGCGGATCTCGTCGATAAAAAACCCCGCGAGTCCAGTCGTACTGACATTGAGCGTGGAGCCGTCAAAAGATGCGCCACCCGGACTGCCGCCAAAGAGCAGCACCCCGATGCCGCCTGCGATGCCCGGATAGGCAGTACTGATATCCTGGCCAGTAGCACCACGCATACGCAGCCGCAGGCCATCGTTGCCGGTAAAAGTTGCCTCCAGAGTAAGAGTCGTGCGAGAGACAAAACTGATGTTGGCACGGTCAGCGGCGATGGGTGTTGCTCCTAGAGCATCTCCAAAAGCAGGGGAGGCAAAAAATGGCGCGGCGGTCGTGCCCGAGAAGATTGTGCAGCCTTTGCAGCCCCCACCGCCAATCAACGCCATGACTACCGAGCCATCTAGCTTGGCGTTCGGATTGAATTGCCTGGCCTCAATGTTTGTAGTAGCGGTTTGCAAACTATTGACGCGCACGCTCAGCACGTCCAGTTCGCCACGAAACTCTTCCTCAAGCCGGTTCAAAACGGTTACATCCGGCCCCGTGAGCAAACTGGTGTTACTTGTGTCGAGGCCACGTAGGACTTCGTGCAAAGCGGCGGCAAACTCGAAACGCGTCAGGGGCCGCTCACCGCGCAGCAACATGTCCGGTGGATTCATCGCAAGACGCTTTCTCAGGGAAGCCAGCATCCGGTACACCCACGAATCAGGTTCCACCTCGGTAAGCTCAGACATTGCATTGATCTGGCCCATCCGAATCGGGGCACTTTGTGCCAGGTAGTCGTCTACTGATTGAGCCCGAGCAGGTTGCCCGAGTAGAGGCAACCACACCAGGCTCAGCAGGCCAAGCCTACCGGCGAACCGACGAAGTCTGAGCATTCAGGCGTAACCGTGCTCAGCCAAAAAATCGAGCGACACTCCAGGCGCGGCCTGCGGAGCAAGTCCGAGCAGTTTCTCGACATATTTACCCAGCAAGTCTCCCTCCAGGTTGACCGTGGTACCGGGGCGCAGGTCAGCAAGCGTGGTCTGCTCGAAACTGTGCGGAATGACCGCGACACGAAACCAGTCACCTGTGCTGTTACATTCAGCTACCGTCAGGCTCACTCCATTGATGGCAATACTCCCCTTGGGCACGATGTAGCGGCTGACCACTGCGTCCGCCTGAAAGTCCATCTCCCAGGAAGCCCCACCCTGGGTAATCGCCACACACCGGCCTACACCGTCAATGTGACCTGACACAAAATGACCGCCAAGCTTTCCACCCGCTCTCAGGGCTGCTTCGAGATTGACCCGCGCGCCGGGCTGTTTGGTGCCGAGAGTCGTGCGCCGCAGCGTCTCAGCCGAGACGCCGACGGTAAAAGTATCCGGGCCAAACCGCACGACCGTAAGGCAAGTACCGTCCACTGAAATGCTGTCGCCCATGGCAACGTCTTCAAGGACACTCCTGGCCCCGACCGTCAGGTACTCGGTATTGAGGGCACGGAGTTGACCGATTTCCTGGATGATGCCTGTAAACATAATGGGCTATACCATGCTGCCGGGGTTAACACTTCAAGGGTACTGCTCAGGCCCTCATACCCGATACCCGGCTTGCACTCTCTGTTTGCACATATTGATCGGGGTCCGATTCGGTCTGCAGGCTCAAAAGCGGCAAACTCACTACGAACGTCGAGCCCCGTCCTTCCCCCGGACTGTATGCCCGGACGGTTCCGCCGTGCAACTCCACTAGATGACGCACGATAGCAAGCCCCAGACCCAGCCCGCCATGGGTTCTGGTTGTGGTGCTGTCCGCCTGGCGGAAGCGTTCAAAGACGTGAGGCAAGAAACTGGCACCGATACCCTGACCTGTGTCGCTCACGATCAGTTTGGCAGACCCATCGGCACATTCGAGCCGGACAACTACATCTCCCCGGCTGGCCGTGTACTTGATTGCATTTGATAAGAGGTTGAAAACCACTTGCTGTAAACGGGCTGC
>JACMIX010000241.1 GCA_014380935.1 Gloeobacterales cyanobacterium ES-bin-141
ACCCCCAAGCATCTGGAGGTCCAGCAATTCGTTCTCCCTGAGACGTTCGGGCAGTGGCGGACAGCTGGTGCTGTCATGGGCTTCTTGCAGGTAGTCGCCTCGCCACTGACGCGTAGCTCCTACCACGCCGGGGAAGTTCATGACCTGATGCGCGCCCACCCGCGTCAATTCTGAGACTCTTAGCACTCTCACTCCCTTAGTGCTAATATTCGTACTTGGAAGCTGTCGCGCCGCTTCTTGTGTGCGTGTGGCGCACATTATCACCGTTTTGTGAGGTTAAACCGCATGGCGACGATTGCTCTGACGACCGCGACACTGCGTCCTCTGGCTGACCGCATTTTGCTGAAGGTCATGGCGCAAGAAGAAAAGACAACCGGCGGCATCCTGCTGCCTGACTCAGCCCGTGAGAAGCCCCAGACCGGCGAAGTGGTTGCCGTAGGGCCTGGCAAACTTAAAGACGATGGCGAGCGCGTTGGACCTGAGGTTCAAGTGGGTGCCACCGTCCTCTACAGCAAGTACAGCGGCACGGACCTGAAATTGGGCGATGCCGACTACGTATTGCTGGCTGAAAAAGACATCCTGGCCGTCCTGGTCTGAACGACATATCTACATCAAGGAGAAGTGCATTCATGGCTAAGCAAGTAGTGTTCGACGAAGCGGCCCGTCGCTCGCTGGAGCGGGGTATTGATGCGCTGGCGAACGCCGTGCGCGTGACGTTGGGACCAAAGGGCCGCAACGTTGTGCTTGAGAAGAAATTCGGTGCGCCACAGATTATCAACGACGGCGTGACGATTGCCAAGGAAATCGAGCTTGAAAACAGGCTCGAAAACACCGGAGCGCAACTGGTCAAAGAAGTCGCCTCCAAGACCAACGATGTAGCCGGAGACGGTACAACCACGGCCTGCGTGCTTGCCCAATCCCTGGTCAAGGAGGGTCTCAAGAACGTGGCAGCCGGTTCCAACCCGATGACGCTCAAACGCGGCATCGAGAAGGCGGTCAAGTACATCGTCAGCGAACTCGAAAAGGTTGCGAAGCCGGTCGAAGGTTCCCAGGCCATCGCCCAAGTAGCAGCTGTCTCAGCTGGTAACGATGAGGAAATCGGCCAGATGATCGCCAGGGCTATGGAGACGGTCGGTAAAGAGGGTGTCATCACCGTCGAGGAATCCAAGTCGCTCACCACTGAGCTTGAGGTGACCGAGGGTATGCAGTTTGACCGCGGCTACGTCTCCCCGTATCTGGTCACCGACCAGGAGCGCATGGAAGCGGTACTCGAAGAACCCTTCTTGCTGATCACCGACAAGAAAATCTCGATCATCACCGACCTGGTACCGGTACTCGAAAAGGTGGCCCGCGCCGGTCGCCCGCTCGTCATCATTGCCGAGGACATCGAGAAGGAAGCACTGGCAACCCTGGTGGTCAACAAACTGCGGGGTGTGCTCAACGTGGCTGCCGTCAAGGCACCCGGCTTCGGCGACCGCCGCAAGGCAATGCTTCAGGACCTCGCGGTTTTGACCAATGGCGAAGTCATCTCCGAGGACACCGGCCTCAAACTCGAGAGCGTCAGCCTCGAGCAGTTGGGCAAAGCCCGCAAGGTGAGCATCACCAAGGACAACACCACGATCGTGGCCGAGGGCAACGAAGCAGCCGTCAAGGCGCGTTGCGGCCAGATCCGTCAGCAAATCGAGGAAACCGACTCCGAGTACGACCGCGAGAAGCTTCAGGAGCGTCTCGCCAAGCTCTCAGGCGGTGTAGCGGTCATCAAGGTGGGTGCTGCCACCGAGACCGAACTCAAAGACCGCAAGCTGCGCATTGAGGACGCTGTCAACGCGACCAAGGCCGCGATTGCCGAGGGGATCGTCCCGGGCGGAGGCACCGCCCTGCTGCACCTCGCAGCCAGGATGGACGAGTTTATCAACGGCCTCACGGGTGAGGAGAAGATTGGGGCCAAGATTGTGCAAAAGGCTCTCGAAGGTCCGGTGCGTCAGATTGCCGAAAATGCCGGGCTCGAAGGTTCGGTCATCGCCGAGAGAGTCCGCAATACGGGTGATTTCAACGTCGGCTTCAACGCTATGACCAATGAATACGAGGACCTGGTTGCAGCCGGGATCATCGACCCGGTCAAGGTCACTCGCTCCGCCCTGCAAAATGCGGCCTCGATTGCGGCCATGGTGCTCACGACCGAATGCATCGTGGTTGACAAGCCCGACGACGACAGGGCACCCGCCGGTGGTGGCGGTATGCCCGACTTCGACTAAGTAACAGTACACACCCAGCCCCGGCCAGGCCGGGGCTTTTTGCTGGTTTGCTCAAAATCAGGAACAATTTTGCGCACTCAGCCTTCCTGGCAAGTAGTGTCGAGAGAGCTGCTCAGATGAAACCCGCCGCTTTACTCTTTCTGGCTATCCCAGTCCAGCTTGCCAATCTGGTGATGGCGCAAAACTTGTTTGTCTCCATGGGGACACCCCTATACCGCCCCAGGTCCGAAGCTGTGCCCTACTCCAGGTGCGCCCGGATGCGCGCAGTGCCTTACTATCACCGGTCTGAGTGGTCTCACTCATACCACCCGCGATGGGTGGAGCTTGATATCAAGAGCCGCCCCTAGGCTACCGGTATTCGTTAAGATGCTGGCAGAACCGGGGAGTGCCATGTTGACAATCGACGCTTTCTTTGACGCCTGTATTGGTAAATGGTCTATCGAGCGCACCTACCACTACCTCGATGAGTCGGCTACCAACCGGATCGAGCGTTCGCACACGGATTACGACATCCGTGGTCTCTCAGTTGAGCGCAGACAGAAAGTGCTCGCCGACAACGATCGCAGTGGCCACACGGAGGCAGACTACGGGTTTTACCTGGCCTTTGATACGCTCTCAGAACGGGGCGAACGGGTCCAGATGGATCTCAACATCTTGTTTGTACCAACTGGCCAGGACGGAGGCGTACTCGAGGGCGATTATCTACGCGACCGGGCCTACGAGGAGGCGCGCCCCATGGTTGCCCGCTTCCGCTACGATCCCACCCGCGCCGAACTGCTGATGACGACCCGTTATACCCGCACGGTTTCAGTCGATTCGATTACTCTGGTCAATCCAGAACTGCGCCTGCGACAAATCAAGAACTTTGCCCGGCCTGCTTTCGATCACCAGCCCCTCAAGCAGCTGACCCTGGTCGGGTTTGGCGTCGAGCAGAAGGTCGTCTAAAACATAACTTTGCTGAAGTTTTTGGGCAGTGACATTAATATGTCGCAACAATCCTCAACGAGATTGGTGAAACTGTCTAGAATTTAGGCACGGGTGCAGGCTGTAAGCAGCCGAGGCTCCCTTTAGGCCAGACCACCCAGGTGAGAATAATGACTACACTTCAGCGATTCCGCGTCGTATCTACCCTGTCTTTCGGGGATGTTTACGGTCAGATTATGATCTGGATAATCATCATCCTTTTGAGCCTTGCCTCGTCCCTTGCCCTGGTCGCGACCGGTAGACCCAATCTGGCGATTGCCGCTGTGGCACTTTTCCTGGTTTTCTCGCTGCCCTTTTTGCTTTTCTCGTTTGTGACGACATTGTTCAACCACATCGAAGTAGTGGCGACAAATGCCGAGGGTGAGACTGAGCCAGCCAAGGCCGTTTACACAAACGCGAAAAACTAACTGCTACCCTCCCTCAAGCCAGGCCCGCTCGAGAATGATGGGTGGCAGCAAGCCGTCTTTTTGTTCACCACTCCAACCGTGAAAGTCGTGACTTGCCCAGCAGGCCTTACCCCGTCTCTGGGCCTGCTCGCGCCAGTGTGTACGCTGCTCGGGGGTATGTGAGGGATGAATGACCTCGACCGCGTCAACGCTGTCGAGTAACTGGTCAAGGTCTGGGATGTGAGGATAACGCTGTGGGTGGGCAAGCCCGACTTGGGCACCTGCGCGGTGTAACCACTCGATCCCCTCCGACCAGTGAGGTATTAGCGGGCGTAACTTTTGCTGGTAGTAGCGATTGTGGGTTTCGGCCCAGGCTCCGACGACCCGAGGTGCGCCGCTCTGAACGCGCAGTTTCTCGATCGACAGACTACGGGTAAGTGGGTTGAAGGCCCATTCGGCCAGTTGAAGGTCTCCGGTGAGCAAGTAAGTCCCTTCTTGCCAGAGGGCATTGTAGAGGGCCTGGAAAGTCTGGCTGTGCTCGAGTACCCGGCCCTCGGACCTGATGCCCAACCCGAGCAGGTGAACCTCGGTTCCGTCCATGCTCAAAGCACTCAGTTCGATGCCCGGCAAAGCCCACTCGGGTAACACTTCAAGGCTCTGCCAGCCTGCAATTGAGTTGTGGTCAGTGATGGCGAAGCGTTCATAGCCAAGCGACTGTGCCTGGGCAAGTAACTGTTCGGGGCTGAGGCGACCGTCTGAGAAGCAGGTGTGGTTGTGCAGTCCGACGCGAATCGGGAGCATGACAAGACCTCTGTACACACCCATGAGCCTAGCGGACTTCGGCGCAGATGCCCACCCGGGTGAATACCACGTGGGTCTCGAGCGCTTATCCTGAAGGCAACGGGTTGCGGACGTGCTCGAATGGCCTTCTCAGACAAACTTGCCCTCGGACTGCTTGCCTACGCGATGCTCTTTTGTACTCCCCTGCTGATTATGGGTGTCTGGGGCCTCTCGGGTCACCCTGCTCCCCGATGGTACCGTCGCCTCTGGCAGCAACTCAACAGTCAGGATCGCTAGGGTTATCCTCGCTAAAAATAACCGCCAAGTTCCGACTCAACTCTTGGGGGCATTTCCTGGTTAGCGCTTTCTGGTATGATTTCATCTGAAATTGAGCAAGCAGGCGTTCGGTGTAAATTGGTCGCCAATTGCTCTTAAATCAACTATTCCTAAGAGGTATAAACCTGATGAAGAAGTATCTGTTGGTGTTTTTGTTAGGGGCCATGCTTGTAGGCTGTGGCGGTCCGGCTGCCGAGACGGGAACCACAGACGAAGCACCTGGTGGAGCAATGAGCACCCCCGAGGGAGCCATGGAGAGCACTCCCTAGTTCAAAGCGTTCGACAGCTGAACAAGCAGTTCGGCATCAGTCGAAATTTGAACTTGCCGGTGACTTGGTTACAAAACTGAGTAGTGCAAGCTAAGGATTTGTGCTTGCTTCACGCTTGTCCACCCGTAACTGTCAATAGTGTTTGGCGACCGAACAAACTGGATATTTCCCATACATCCACTTTGTACAGTTAGTATCATTTGCACCGGATGATAATCTTTTACTTGTAACTCTCGAGGTAAGTGTCCAATGAAGAAGTATTTGATGGTATTCGCGCTGGGAGCAATGCTGTACGGTTGCGCAAGCCCGGCTGAGAAGGCTGTAGAAGAGACCGAAGAAGCTCAAGAAGAAGCCGGTGAAGCCATGAAGGCTCAGGAAGAAGCCGGGATGAGTGCTCCCGGTGGGGCCATGAGCGTTCCCGCTCCCTGATTGAGTAACCGGTAGGAGTTGCTTCAATCTTCGTTGCGTCTGTGAGCGTCGCTGAAAGTGCAAACCTTTCTGAATGGGCAACGCTCACATTGCTCCCCAGGTTGAGGCGGAAAAGCCTCTGGCAGGGGGATGTCTCCTTCGACAACCGAGGCTCGGGCGCGACCGATCCGCTCGCCAATCCGTGAGAGCACCGTCCACCAATGTTCTATTTCAGAGGGTGTATAAGCTACCGGTACGACTGCCCCGGTAGCCAGGTAACTGAAGCTTACCTGGTAGTGGGGGTAGCCCGGCCAGTGCTGCTCGGCCAGTAGGCGATAGATGCCCGCCTGATAATCCATTTTGAGTTCGGCCAGGGTTGGTACAAAGCGACCAGACTTGTGATCGACAACTTCCAGACTGCCATTTGGATGTTCGCGCACGAGGTCGGGTTTACCCAGCAGAACCAATCCGTCACGGCTCGGAGTGCGTAAAAGCTTTTCGACTGCGAGGGTCTGCCCGTCTCCCCAGCCATAGGGAAAATTGACCCAATCGGACAGCCGTTCCCGAGCGGTTTGATAGGCCGCTTGGGCAGTGGTGGGATCGTCGTAAACATGCCAGGCAAAAGTCTCGTCAAGCGACCGTTCAGCGTCAGCACGGCTGACCTCCGGCTGTCTGACCAGGTGCTCAAGCACAGTATGCACCGAGCGACCCGTGTGCAACTCCGGGGCGATCACTCGCCTATAGCGGGGACTGCGCGCAATCTTGTCGAGACCATAGGCGTAGGGGCAACGCGTATAGGTCTTGATGCTGGTGGGGCTTAACTGGAGCGCCCTCATCGCACCCTCACCCGGGCACCGAGGAGTAGCAGGAATTTCTCCAGCTTGGGGACATATGCGCGGTGCGTGAAGTTCTGATAGCCATTTTGGCGAATCTTGTCGAGGATGCGGCGATACATGATGAGCGATGCCCAGGCAGGCCAGCGGGCATCCGGTGCAAGGGCCGGTATACCCTGCGCACCCAGCCGGTAGAACTGCCGGGTCCGCTCCATCTCGAACTCCATCAGGGCGATCCAGCGCTCATCGACCACATTGGCAAAAAGGTCCTCTTCTGTGTAGTCGAACTTACGCAGGTCCTCGAGCGGCAAATAGACCCGGCCCCGACGAGCGTCCTCGCCCACATCGCGCAAAATATTGGTCAGTTGCTTTGCTACCCCAAGGGCAATCGCCTGTTCGCGGGTCTGGGGCTGTTCTTGTTCAAAGCCTGACACCGCACAGAACATCAACCCGACTGTGCCCGCGACCCGGTAACAATAGGTATGTAATTCTTCAAACGTCTGGTAGCGGTTCTGGCGCAGATCCATACGCATACCCTCGATCATGTCCCGGAAAGGTTGGGGTTCGAAGGGGAAGTTCTGCACGGTGTCGGCCAGGGCTAGGTCAAAGGGATTGTCCACCCGACCGGCAAAAATGGCGTCAAGTCTCTCCTGCCAATCATCGAGAGCACCCGGATCGACTTGCTCTGCTCCGAGGCCATCCACCAGTTCGTCCGTGCGGCGGCACCAGGCGTAGATAGCCCAGATGGCCCGCCGTTTCTCGGCCGAAAATAACAGCGAGCCTGCATAAAAAGTTTTCGAGAACTCCGCCGTCAAAAGACGGCAGGTTTCGTAGGCGTCGTGGAGTTTGACATCAGCGGGCATGAACAGTCGCGGGGCGAACAGTGTATTTGTGGGCAACTGCCCCAGCACATAGCTTAGCGGAAAGCCGAATTGGCTGGATAAAGACACCTGCTGAGCAGAAACTGACGACCATGATGCATCCTATGCCGGAACAGTCCCTGCTGTGAATTGTAGCGAAAAGTTAAGAGGGTGTCCGACCCGTCCGGAGGAAATATCCGTGTTTTTGCGGTATCGCCGGGTTTCACAATAGTTCAACATACAAACATAGTGATAGGATTCGGCCGGGGGGAAGGAAGCAGGAGTTGCCGAGTCCTCTTTTTCTTTTGTCATGGAAAATACCAACTGGTTCATCCACAAACTACCTGATGGGTCCTGTGAGATTACCCAGCGTCCGCGTCGCGAGGACGACGCTGAGACCTGGGGACCCTTCACGGAACAGCAGGAGGCGCTTGCGCGCCGGGTTGGTCTTATCCGTAGTGGTAAGTGTAAACCGCGAGCGCCGATTTAAGGCATGCTGAGAGAGGCAAGCAGTATCCGGGAGCCTCTATCGTGTCGTCAGTCAAGTCTTTCATTTCTTTGCCCGGTCTGCTGCTGGGAATTGGATTTCTCTGCATTGGTCTGTTTCTGGTTGGGCGATTCATCCTTGAGGCAAACCCCGCAACGACGGACCTGGGTGCAAACCTGAGCTTCATTGGTCTTTACCTTGGCTTTTTTCCACTAATGGCCGGGATCGCTTTGAAATTCTCCGAGGTGCCCCCAGCCCCGGTCCTTGCCTCTCCTCCCAAAGATATCGACCAGCACCGCGCATCACAGGCGACCAAGATTCAGCGCGAGGTGCTCTCGGATGTCACCAAAAAGTCCTACTTCAAATCCGCGCACATGGCTGATGCCCTTAAGCGTATTGGTCTGACCAGGCGTGATGAGGATGTGCCGCTGCTCGAGGGCTACCGCGAGACACTGACAGACGGGCGCTACACCCTGGTACTGCGCTTCCATTCGCCCCAGGTTCAGACCCAGCGTTGGCATGACCGCCAGGCCAAATTTGATACTTTCTTCGGCAGGGACGTGAGTTCCCATCTGGAGATGCTCGATGACGAGCGGGTCGAGCTGTTCTTGACCAGCAAAGCCTCTTAACCAGTCGAGACCTCTTTCCCGGGGGGGTGGAAGACACCCAGTGGGTCGATTAGCCTCAGGTGGTAGCGCCAGGGAAAGTACATGGACCAACAATTCGACCTCGTAGTCATCGGGACTGGAGTAGCCGGGTCCACGGTCGCCAAGCAGTGCCGCACGGCGGGATGGGAAGTTGCCATCATTGATTCGCGGCCTTTTGGCGGTACTTGTGCCCTGCGCGGGTGCAATCCCAAAAAAGTGCTGGTCGAAATGGCCGAGTTGGTGGACTGGAACCGGCGTATGGAGGGTAGGGGCATCTCCGGACAGCAAGTGCACATCGACTGGCAGGCCATGACGCGTTTCCAAAAGACGTTTACAGAGCCCATCCCCGCCAAACGAGAGCAGGAGTACATGGAGGCGGGGATTGCCATGTTCCACGGTCCGGCCTGTTTTGCTGGTGAGAACGCGGTCCAGGTAGGTGGGGATAGGCTGAGCGGCCGTTATATCCTGGTTGCGACCGGCGCGACACCCGCGACCCTGGGCATACCCGGCGAAGAGCATCTCACTACCAGCGATCAATTCCTGGAACTCGAAACCCTACCCGCGCGGATTGTTTTTGTCGGGGGAGGCTATATCTCCCTCGAATCTGCCCATACCTGTGTGCGTGCCGGGGTGCAGGTTCAGATCCTGCACGAAAAAGCCCAACTGCTCGAGAACTTCGACCCTGATCTGGTCGCGTGTCTGACGCGGGCGACGCGGGAGGCAGGCATCGACGTCCATCTCAATACGGCTGTCAAGGGGATCGAGAAGTCCGGTTGCCTGGTTGTACACACCTCCTCGGATGGTCGCAAGCAGACTTTTGAAGCGGACCTGGTCGTTCATGGTGCGAGCCGCATGCCGAACACCGCCGGTCTGGAACTAGAGAAAGCTGGCGTCAAGTACGAAAAAAAAGGGATTACGGTGAACGAGTACCTCCAGAGCGTATCGAACCCGGCAGTCTATGCAGCCGGTGATGTGGTGGACACACCGGGTGCGCAACTGACACCTGTTGCCGCCATGGATGCCCACGTGGTAGCGAGGAATCTGCTCGAAGGCAACCACCACAAGCCTGACTACAGCCTGGTTCCAAGTGTCGTTTTCACCGTTCCGCGCCTTTCGATGGTGGGGCTGCTCGAAGAGGCCGCGCTAGAACAGGGTTTCAAGTTTGAGACCTGCTATCAGGACGCCTCAGACTGGAACTCCCCGCGCCAGGTAGGCATAAAACACTCGGCCTTCAAGCTGCTGCTCGAAGCAGGCAGTCGCCGCATTCTTGGGGCTCATCTGCTAGGTCACCACGCTGAGGAGGTCATCAATGTCTTTGCCATCGCCATGCGGGCCGGGCTCAGTGCAGATGATATCCAACAGACGCTCTACGGCTACCCAACCGGTGCGTCCGATATTATCAAAATGCTATAGACCGGGAGTACACCCAGGGGGGTCTCTATGACAACGTTTCGTGGCCAGCGAGAGGCTTTTGGAAAACCGGGGATCGAGCCGCGCTGGACCCAGGGCAATAAGGACGGGGTGGGGACCGCCTACGAGACCTCGACTGATATCTGGTTTACGCTATTTAGCGGGGTCCTCACCGAAGTCTACTACCCAACTATCGATCAGCCGCAACTGCGCGACATGCAGTACCTGATCACGGATGGCAAAAGCTTCTGCCACGAGGAGAAACGCCACCTCCACACCCGGGTTGAGCGGGCCTGGAACCACGCCCTGGGCTACCGGATCGCCAATAGTGATCCCGAGGGGCGCTACACACTCACCAAAGAAGTCATCACCGACCCCCATCTGCCCTGCATCCTTCAGCGCACCGAACTGAGTGGGGACGCACAATTTATCTCGCAACTGCGGTTGTACGCTCTGTGTGCTCCCCATCTCGAGGTGGGTGGGTGGGGGAACAACGCCTATGTAGTTGAAGTGGCGGGGCGTGAACTCCTCGTGGCTGAGAAAGATGGCACCTGGCTCGCCATGATGGCCACGGTCCCCTTCAAGCGCCTCTCGTGCGGGTACGTGGGCCACAGTGATGGCTGGACGGACCTGACTGGCAACTTTGAGCTTGATTGGGAGTTTGACCGTGCTACGGACGGGAATATCGCGCTGACTGGTGAACTCGACTGGACTACCTGCGACCGGTTCACCCTCGGGATTGCTTTTGGTAGCAGCCTGCACGGTGCTGTCACGACGCTTTTCTCCTCGCTCGACATTCCTTTCAAGGTCCATCGCAAGCGATATGTAGAGCAGTGGAACCGGGCGTGTGCGGACTTGCTGCCCCTCCATAAGGCCTCCTGTAACGAAGGTAACTTGTATCACGGTAGTGTCAGTCTGCTGCTCGCCCACGAGGACAAGACCTACCCCGGTGCCCTGATTGCCTCGCTTGCCATTCCCTGGGGTGAAGCGAAGGGGGACGAGAACCGCGAAGGGTACCACATGGTCTGGACCCGGGATATGGTCAATAGCGCCATGGGATTGCTTGCCGCCGGGGATCGGGAGACACCCTTGCGGGCGCTGGTGTACCTTGCCACCAGCCAGCAGGCGGACGGCAACTTCGCTCAAAACTTCTGGGTAAACGGTGAATCTCACTGGAGCGGTGTCCAGCTCGACCAGGTTGCCTTTCCCATTCTGCTTAGCTGGCACCTCGAGCGCGAAGGAATCCGGCGCAACTTCGATCCCTATATCATGGTGATGCGGGCGGCGGGCTACCTCATCTGCTACGGCCCCGCTACCCAGCAGGACCGCTGGGAGGAAGCGAGCGGCTACTCACCTTCGACCCTGGCCTCAAACATCGCGGCCCTGATTGGGGCTGCTTGTCTCGCACGCAAGCGTAAAGACGAGGAGACGGCCCGGTTTCTAGAGGAGTACGCAGATTTTCTGGAGTCTCACCTGCGGGACTGGACAGTAACCACACAGGGGACACTAGTACCGGGGATCAGCCGCCACTTTATCCGCATTCATCCAGTGGACATCCGGGATCCCGAACCGGACGAAGACCCCAACCACGGGCTCCTCAAGATTGCCAATCTCCCGGCCGGTGTCCAAAGCCAGTTTCCGGCTCGTGAGATCGTGGATGCGGGCTTTCTCGAACTGGTCCGCTACGGAATTTGCAAACCCGACGACCCGCTGGTGGTCGATTCGCTACAGGTCGTGGATGCCCTGCTTAAAGTGAAGACTCCCCACGGACCCTGCTGGCATCGCTACAACCATGACGGTTTCGGACAGAGAGCGGACGGTGGGCCTTTCACAGGTGCAGGTGTAGGCCGTGCCTGGCCATTGCTTACCGGTGAGCGGGGGCACTACGAACTGGCTGCCGGAAGGGATGTGCGGCCCTTCATCCGGGCGATGGAGAGATTTGCGTCGCCTACTGGTCTGCTGCCCGAACAGGTCTGGGACGAGTCGGACCGGCCGGATCTGCATCTGTACCTGGGTAAGCCGACCGGCTCGGCGATGCCCCTGATGTGGGCTCATGCCGAATACATCAAGCTGCTGCGCTCGGTTACGGATGGCCGCGTCTTCGATTGCATTCCCGAAGTTGCGCAGCGCTATCTCGGCAACCGCGAGTGCCGCCCGATCGAAGTCTGGAAGTTCAACCGCCGAACAGCAACAGTCAAACGGGGTGCTACCCTACGTATCCTCAAGACTGGTCACCCTTTCCGGTTGCGCTGGTCGCGCGACGAGTGGCAGAACACCGGGGAGATGCCGTCGCGCGCGACGGCAGTGGGCATCGAGTATGTAGATATCGCGGTCCCACGCGACCAGCAGGCTCCCATCCGCTTCACTTTCTATTGGACCGGGAGTGAGCGTTGGGAGGGGCGCGACTACATGGTTTCAGTCGTTTGACGTTTGCTTTAACGCCTCAACTTCTCCATTCCCCCAGCGGAGCGACCCGGGTTAGAAATCCCCCGGGTACGGGCATGCTGTGGCTAACTCCACCGGGAATATCTCAACGTCTGGGAGACATGTGTGATCACAGCTGTAACCATCAACACAGTCCTGCCCAACTGTAGCGAGCACATCATTCTAGGCCATGGCCCTCAGGCCCTTGTTGCCTCTATGCAATCGGAACTAGGCATAGACCCGGCCGAGATTTATCCAGCCCTGCCGGAATGGCCTGCTGTGGCCCTTTACTACACGGCGAATTGCTTCCATGTCTTCTGGTATGTCGGTTTGAGCGAGCAGGAGCGCGCCCGGATCTGCAAACACCTGCAAGCCCACCAGGTCTTGGGCGATCTCAGGCCGGTGGAGGGCTTTTGCTGGTTTGAAGTGCGCGAGTGCGGTACTCCAATACTTGCCCACCTGGATCCAACACGTGACTATGATCTTGAGCCGCGGGCCATTCGCTGGTCTCTGGATAAATACCTGGGAGATGCATTGAGTGAGGCGCTTACCCGTGCGGACGCGCTGGATGAGCTTGGCCAAGTCGCAGAGCAAGAAGACCTTGACCTCGCCCTTGTCTGTGCCTGGGCCGGTTTGCGCTTGCCGCATCCGATCTGGCTGGTACGTACCCACGAGGTTCACTGGAGCAACCGTGCCGACTCGGGTGATGCACCGCGACCGGATGAAAAAGTCCGGCAGGTGGGAGGCGACCGATACACCCTCCATCACCACAAACTGAACGACTTACACTTGACGGTTGCCCAACCGGCAGTCACAGTCGAGCCGCGGCTGACCGCCGATGATGCGGACCCGGATGAGAACGCGTGCGATACCTTTGTAGTGACGACCTTGCTCGAGGCAAACAGCACGGGGCCATCGCTTGAGCAACTGTTTGCTGAAAGCGCTAAAGAGCAGTGGGAGATCTCTCCGCAGATGCTTCTCGACAGCAGTGTGGATTTTGAGCGCCGGTTGACGGACATGGCAACGACGATAGATAGCAATGAGGATATACCGCTCCCGAGTCTGGAGAGTTTGTTTGTCAACCTGCCCGTCGAGTTCCATTCTGAGCAAATTACCTCTTCGCTCTTTGATACGAGTCCGGCGGTACCCGATCTGAATGACTTTGAATTCGAGCCGGACGGTCCTGTCCTTGAGATGCCCGGCTTAAGGGCTTACGTAACCGAATTTCGTCGTGTCGAGGGTGAGGTTATCGACTCTGAGCTGTTTGCCGGAGCACTATGGTGTGCCCGGCAACTCGACTGGATTTGTGCTGAACCCCTGGAGGACTTGCTTGCCTTCCTCACGCCTCACCTGTCGCGTTTGCAGGTGCGCGTCATCTACTGTCCACCCGTGGAAGCGACGCTCGATAGTATCACCGCGACCGTCCCTGCTACGTTGTTGCGCTCGGGGCTCACGATCAAGGTTGGCTTCGGTCTACCGGGCGACCACTCGATTGCGCTGCTGAGCGATGCAAGTGGCGATAAGCTCTTCTTGCACCAGACGCATGATATGCCGACCAGTCTGGTGGATAGTTGGACGTCTCCCTACGAGCAAATACGTTGGCGTCAGGAGCGCTTCGAGCTGCTCTGGGAGGACCGACTACGGCCTCGCATCCAGATGGAGGCTCTCAAGCAGCTTGCCTGAACCGGCTTGAAGTCTAGTTATCAACGACACACCAGTCAACGACTAAACACTTTCTATGCATCACACCACAACGTCATTCAATGGTCACGGTCACCACCCGGGTGGGCCACCCATCGAACCATTTGATGAGTACTGCCAGGGAGTACTGGACCTGTCGGCGCGCGTGTTCGCACTGGCAGCGGAGGAGAGCCCGCAGCTGCACGCCCTGCTTCGTCAGTCGGGCGAGGAGATCGAGTCCTTGCGCAAGGCACTGACTAGTCGTGCGTATCGCCCTACTCAGGCGGTGTCCGATGCCACGATGCTCGAACCTTTAACCCAACTCAGGCAGGATTTTCGGCGGGAGATGGCCCGTCTGCGCGACGAGTTGCGCCAGGATATCCGAACATTGAGCCATCCTCCAGTTGGTGTTGAGCAGGTGCGTCTCGAGATTGCCCAGTTGCGCCTGGTGGCCCGGGCTGCCCAGGCGGAGAACGACCGTCTGCAAGCGACGCTTGAGCGGCTGAGTGTACAGCTCGCTTCTCAACCTCAGACTGATACACCCACGTCTGGTTCGGCAGACCTGACTGACGAGTTTTTTATCGATCTGGAAATCGAAAAATGACCGACTCCGTTCGTACTTTCGTGCGCAAATACCGGTTTGCTCCTGCTCCGTTGCCGATGCTGGAGGCAGCAATCGAGCAGGGTATCCTGCCGGAGGATACTGTCGAGGCAGATCTTCTCAAGCACGCGACCGGCCTTGAATCCCTTACCCACTTCGATTGCTTCAACTGTGTAGCTGAGGCCCTCCTGCACGGTGTCACCCTTTCCGGCCGTGAGGTCCACTCGCTCCTGGGCGGTTCTATCCACGCAGCGCTGCACCAGGATGCCCGTTTCTACGACACTGCTGATGGGCACTGGTATCTGAGCGATCAATTTCTGTGCAATGACGAGATTTATACGTGCTTTGACGGGCAGACGGAGTGCTGGCTACCGCTTCAAGAACTGCTTAATGGCCGTCTCAAAGACGGGTTGAGGCCAGCATTTTGGAGTGCCGATGAACGCTTTATCCGCTCGGGAGAGCAGATTGCCCTCAATTCGCTGGCCCTGGCCGGATTTCAGTTGGAGGAGGCCGGGCACTGGAGTTCAACCGACGTGCAGAATCCAGAGTTGCCCAGACCGGTGGAGGGCTTCCCGTGTGCAGTTGAATCGCCCGGTCTTGTAGAGGCACTGCCCATCGACCCACGTGTCGATGAACTACTCGTTCAACTGGCTAAGCTGCGACAGCTGCGCAGCTCGTTAATGCTTTAGGCAAGTTCAAACTTCTGAATGGTCATTCTGCCAGCGATCAAGGATGTCCTTGACGACCAACTCTCGAATCCAGACCTGAAGGACTACCACCAGGGGAAGAGCCAGAAACAATCCGGCTATCCCGAACAGGCTGGCGAAGAGCACTTGTGAGATGAGTGTGACCGCGGGCAGCAAGGAGACTTGTCGCTCCATCACGAGAGGAGTGAGCAAAAGACCCTCGACCTGCTGAATGACGATGTATAGAATTAGCACCGCGACCGCTTTCCACGGCTCATCGGTCAGCGCGAGCACAATCGGTGGGATGACGCTGATCACCGGACCAATGTTGGGAATGAAGGTTAGTAGACCGGCAAAAAGTGCGTTTGCCAGGGGAAGCGGAACCTGTAAAGCCCACAAAGACAGACCACTCAGGACCGTGATGACCCCCATGTTGAAGAGGATACCGG
>JACMIX010000242.1 GCA_014380935.1 Gloeobacterales cyanobacterium ES-bin-141
ATGGCATTGCTATTTGGTCAACTGCTCTACACCAGCTTCCCAGAAGAAGGCTTCAAGGTCCTCACCAGCCCCTCGGTTCCCGCGGATGTCCGCGAGGCCTTTCTCCAACGTATCGTCTACCGCTACTGGGACTGCTACAGCCCTCCTGACGCCGGACACCGCTCCGTCTACTTGCACCAGGTCAGTCCCGAGCACTGCTTGTTCGGTTGGCTGTACGGCGACGGCACCGATGACCTGGGCCGCAGCCACGTGCCCACCTTCATCTGCTACCACCTGACCGGGCCTTTGCAGGCGGTGCAGTTGGAGAACGTGTTCGCGTGTTTGCACAGGGGGCCTGTGGGCTGGGTTGAGAGCAAGCAGGGCGAGCGGGTGCTCGAGGCCGTGGCGGCACCTGACCTGTGGAACTACAGTGCGGCGCGGATGGGGGTGGGAGTACCGGCGGGGGTGTACGAGCGGGGCCACTGTGCCCTCGAGACGGGGGAACTAATTGACCTGTTCTTCATCGCGGAGCCAAGAACACTGGCTGCCAGTCCAACCCACGACGAACAGAGCGTGCATGGAGCAGAGCCGGGGTACAGCACCCGGACAGCGTCGAATGCACCACCAGATAGGAGCATTGCAAAAGTAGGCTGGACCCTCTCCACACGCCTGGTTCGTCGCTTGCGCAGGTACCGGCTTGCCCGCGCACGCGAAAAGCAGTTCCGAACTGCCCTGAGCAAGCTCAACCAGTCCTCATCCGAAGCGCACTCCAGATCTGGCCTGAGACTGCACCCACGGGCCGCAGTCCAGGTCACCCTGATAATCGCCGTTGTGACCGTGGCGGCCTGGATGGGCATGAGTGCCGAGGATACACAGCCAAAATCCGAGCAGACACAGACAATCAATCTTGCCCGAGTCGAGCAGGCGCGACCCACCCTGTCGCAGCCGCAAGTTGAGCCGGTTCAGATGAGCAATCCCCGGCAACCGTCCCAGGTCCCGGAGCTGATCGAGAAACCTGCACAACCGCAGCCCAACTCATCAAGACCGGACCGACAGACACCCAGGGTGACGCCAAAACGGGCCTCACCCCCGCAAACCTCGAACACCAAAGCCAGCCAGAAGCAGGCATCAACCAGATACAAACAAAAAGCAGGCATAGCAAGACTACGCCAACAGCGCACCTCGGTCCTTGAAGTCCAGGCCGAGTCGGATACGGCACCGGAGCCACTCAATGCCACTCTCAGACAGGCGCGAGCTCCAAAGACCATGGTTGAGCTCAAGCGTGCCTACGAAGAAGAAGTAGCCCTCAAAGAATCAGAGCGAATGTATGGCTTGTGGAGAAAAAACCGAAAGGACTGAGGGCCGGGTAAATCATCTACATCAAGGTCTGGCTTGGCCCTCGATAGACCACCGCCTGAGTCTGTACAAAGTATTCTTGTTACGTTTGAATCGTTACTCGAGAAGCTGAACACAATGGCAAAGCTCACTGTTTACGGTACTCCCGTCAGTACCTACGTTCGTACCGTCCGGTTACTGCTTGAGGAAGCAGG
>JACMIX010000004.1 GCA_014380935.1 Gloeobacterales cyanobacterium ES-bin-141
AGACGCCCGGGTTGTTGGGGGTGACGATAGCACCGCTGAAGCTCGCTGTATACGAGCAGGTCGAGGAGGTCGGACCTGTGCCTGTGTAAGCTGCTCGGCCATTGCCGCTACCAGTCAGACAATAGTTGTACTGAAAACTGGGGACACGCGGGGACCCGAAAGGCGTTGTGGTTTGGGTACCAGTACCACCCGTCTGGCCTGAAGTATCGCTGGGAATGGCGATCCCGTAATAGTCCATAAATCGCCTGTAAAACAGGCCGGGGAACGTGGCACCATTGGCAAAAAACTGCTGGCAGTTTGAGGCAACAGTAAAACCATCCGCCTGACCACTATTTGCACGTGGGTCCGCCGAGACACAGAAAGGGGAAGCAGTCTGTGCTTGCGCGGGTTGAGCGGTAGCAACTGCTACTGCAATCATCGCGGCAATCGGAAGGGTACGGGCCAGCAACAATCGGTATCCAGGTCCAGAGTTTCTAAGCATCCAAGGCTCCTGAAGATAACTACACGAACGAACCAGCATGGAAGCGCCTACCCTGAGGGGAGAATACCCGGCTGATGTAGCTGTGTATTCAGGCTGACTTCACTTGCCACTAATAAGTCCTGTACAGTAAGCCATCAACCTTAAGACACGGTAATCAAAATGGCTTTTGCGCCAAATTTTTTACTTTCAGCGGCATGAACGCTCCAGCCTCCGAACGGTTGCGACGTTTCAGGCGGCGTTTACTGGGTACCCTGGGAGCCCTGGGCGGACTCATCCTACTCGGTGTGGGCGGTTACACGTTCATCGAAGGCTGGTCGCCCTTCGATGCCCTTTATATGACTGTTATTACACTGGCCGGTGTGGGTTACGGCGAAACCTACCCGCTGAGACTGCCCGGCCGTGTTTTCACAATCGTGCTGATCGTTCTGGGTGTCGCCGTACTGGGATTTCTGGTCAATCAGATTGTCCAGGCCCTGGGCGAGGGCTATCTTCGAGAGGGGTTAACTTTCAGTCGTCGTCAGCGCATGGTCAAGCAGCTCAGCGAGCATTACATCGTCTGTGGTTATGGTCGGATGGGCCGCCAGATCTGCGAGGAACTAGCCCGCGACAAGGTAGCCTTCATCATCATCGAGTCTGATCCGCTCGCGGTCACCAAGGCACAGACGATGGGGTACCTCGCCCTGCAAGGTGATGCAAGCACAGACGGGTTGTTGCTTGAAGCGGGCATCGAGCGGGCCAGTTGTGTGATCTGCGTGCTGGCCTCAGACGCCGACAACCTTTATATTGTTCTCTCATCGCGTAACCTCAACCCCAAAGTCCGCACGGTCACGCGGGCGAGCAGTGAAGAGGCGGCAGTCAAACTCCGTCGTGTGGGCGCAGACGAGGTCGTCTCGCCCTATATGGCTGGTGCCAAGCGCATGGCGGCTATTGCTCTGCGACCCGGTGTAATCGATTTCATCGAAATAGGCATCGCCGGGAGCAGCCCGCTTTATATCGAAGAGTTCAGGCTCCTGGACCGGCAGAGCTGTCCCTATATCGATCAGCCACTGCAAAAAGCGGCTCTGCGCATGAGCACGGGAGTGACGGTCCTTGCCATTCACAAGACCAGTGGCACCTTGATTGCCAGCCCGACCGGTGAAACGATCCTCTCCGAGGGAGATGTCCTGTTTTGTCTCGGGAACGCTACTCAGTTGCGTGCCCTGACCGACCTGCTGTTGCCAATCAAGACTTGACAACCTGTCAGCCAAGCCGGGCGGCCAGTCCCTTGTATAGATCTAGATACCGGCTTGCCGAGACCTTCCAGCTCAGGTCCGATCCCATACCCCGTTTTTGCAGGAGCCGCCAGTCTTCTTTGTAGCGGAAGGCTTCCTCGGCCCGGTAGAGCATGGCAAGCAAACCCTGCGGGTCGTAGCGGTCAAAGAGAAAACCGTTGCCCTGCTGGTCGAGCGGGTTGTGAAAGGCAATCGTGTCAGCGAGCCCGCCTGTCTTACGCACGAGGGGAACCGCCCCGTAGCGTAGCGCGATCATCTGGCCGATACCGCAGGGCTCGAAGCGCGAAGGCATCAAGAACAGGTCCGCCCCGCCGTAGACGCGCTGGGCAACGCGCGGGTCATAGCGCAAATACGTGGCCACCCGGCCCCGGTAGCGCTCGGCAAAGCCCTTGAAAGTGAATTCGTACCAGGGCTCCCCGGTCCCAATCAGGACTACCTGCGCTCCACTGTTGTTCATCCAGGTGTCCCAGATTGGTGCAAGCAGGTCCAGGCCCTTCTGCTCGACCAGGCGAGAAACAAGACCGACCAGGAAGCGGTCCGGGTTGACCTCCAGTCCGAATTCACGCTGGATAGCCAGTTTGTTCTCAATCCGGGGTGCCATGTTGTCTTGGTCGAAGTTGGCAACCAGATGCGGGTCGGTAGCCGGGTCAAATTCGACCGTGTTGATACCGTTGAGGATGCCCACCAGGCGGTCACCCTGGGCGCGCAGTAATCCATCCAGGCCCTCCCCGTAAGCGGGGGTGCGGATCTCGTTTGCGTAGTTGGGCGAGACGGCGGTGATCGCATCGCTGTGAATGATACCCGCGGTCATGGCGTTCCAGGCATGGGTATCGTAGGGTACGTCGGCAAAGTTGCGAAAGTAGGCCAGGGATGGTCCCTGGTAGGCCAGGTTGTGGACGGTGAA
>JACMIX010000243.1 GCA_014380935.1 Gloeobacterales cyanobacterium ES-bin-141
AACGTCTTCACGCTCAGGAATTTTGAAGATACCAACCGCATCCTGGCTGCCGCCCGGGGCGCGTCGCGGGCCGTGGTCGTCGGGTCGAGCTTTATCGGTATGGAAGCTGCGTCCGGCCTGACTCAGTTGGGGGTGCAATTAACGGTTGTCTCCCCCGACCGGTTGCCCTTCGAAGCAGTTCTCGGCGAAAAAATAGGCCAACTATTTCGGCAGGTTCACGAAGAGCAGGGCGTCGTGTTCCGGTTGGAGCAGCAGGTAACCCGGATCGAAGGCAGCGACGGGGTCGAAGCGGTCATGCTCGATAACGCGGAGCGGTTGGACGCGGACCTGGTCGTGATTGGCATCGGGGTACAACCGGCAACGGAGTTTCTCCAGGGCATTACCTTGAACCCGGACGGGTCCGTGCCGGTGGACGAATACCTGCGCGTCGCGGACGGCCTGTACGCGGCCGGGGACATTGCTTGCTATCCCGACGTGCGAACGGGTACACGGACGCGCATCGAGCACTGGCGTGTAGCGGCCCAGCACGGTCGGGTTGCGGCCTGCAACATGGCGGGCCAGACAGTTAAATTTGCCGGGGTCCCGGTTTTCTGGACCTCGCAGTTCAAATTCCCGCTGCGGTACATCGGACACGCGGAAAAATGGGACGAGATCATCCTCGACGGCGATCTCGAGGCACGGCAATTCCTGGCCTACTACGTCAAGGACGGACGAGTCCTCGCGATTGCAGCCAGCCAGCGCGACACACAAATGGCGGCCCTCCATGAACTGATGCGCCTGGGTCACCTGCCCGAGGCAGAGCAGTTGCGCCACGGCCCCCTCGACCCGCTCAAACTGCTCGAAGCGGTCGTGCGTTAGCTGTGCGAAACCGGTAAAACTGCCCGATAACTCCGGTTCTATACCGCTACAGTCAGGTCATACACTGGGGTCATGCTTACCCTCCACGAGGCATTCAATTGCGTAGCCCGTATCCTACCCGGCTACGAGGTTCGCGAGGCCCAACTCGACATGGCACGGGCGGTCGAGCGCGGCTTTGCCGAGCGTATGCCGGTCGTAGCCGAGGCAGGGACCGGCACCGGCAAGAGCTTCAGTGCGCTCATCCCGGCCATCCTGAGCGGTAAGCGGGTGGTCATCTCCACGGCAACCATCGCTTTGCAGGAGCAGTACCTCAACAAGGACATTCCCCTGTTACAGAAAGCGTTGCCCGTGAAGTTCGAGGCCCGTCTGGTCAAAGGTCAGGGGAACTATCTCTCGCGCCGCCGCTGGTCCGAATCGCTCCTGGCCCCGGCCACAACCTGGCTCGCGGAGTGGGTCGAGCAAACAGAAAGCGGCGACATGGCCGAATTGCCCATGAGCCCTCCCACGGACATCTGGGAAGAAGTACGCTCCGATAAAGACGATTGTCTGCGCGAGAAATGCCCCAACTTTGATGAGTGTTTCTACTTCGAAGCCCGCCGTGCCCTCACCCAGGCCGAGATCTTAATCACCAACCACGCCCTGCTGCTCATCGACCGGGCCAGCGGCGGCCAGGTTCTACCCGACTACGACCTGCTCGTCATCGATGAGGCCCACCAGTTCGCCGATTATGCAAGTCGTGCCCTGACTCTGCAACTGAGTAACTTCGGGCTCAGCCGCACCTTGAGCCGCCTCAGAAAACAGTTTCCTGCCCTGGGTATGACACTGATGAAGGCTGAGGCGGCGGGCAACCAATTCTTTGAGGTTCTGCTCGAGGGTCCGCGGCAGACCCGGCGCTACACCCTCGACCCGGTTATGGCCGATGACCTGTCTTCGGCCCTGGTCCGGCTCTTGGGCGAATTCAAGCAACTCGATCTGGGTAAGGAGGACACCACCGAGGCGAATGTCGCCCGCATGCGCCGCGAACGGCTCAGCGAGACCCTGACCGGTTATCTCGGTAACCTGAAAGTCCTGGCGGAACCGGGAGAGGAATGGGTCAACTGGGTCGAGTTCCAGACGACCCGCACAGGCACCACCCATATCACCCTCCACTGCACGCCTCTCGATGTCTCCGGGTCCCTGGGTGAGTGGTTCAGCAGTCCGGACGGTCCAACCACGGTCTGGATGTCCGCAACGCTCACAACCTCCCCACCCGACCCATTTGCCTACTTCCGTACCCAGGTAGGTCTACAGGTCCAGACGGCCCAGGAAGTCATCTTCTCGAGTCCCTTTGATTACCCGAGCCAGGGGTTTCTCTATTTACCGCGCCATCTACCGGAGCCCAATACCTCAAGCTACACAGCGGCGATTGCCTCGGAAATCGAGCAGCTGGTCAACCTCTCCGAGGGGCGCGCCTTTGTGCTGTTCACCAGCATTCAGCAGATGAAGCAGGTGCATGCCCAACTCGAACCTCGCCTCACGTGGCCCTGCCATCATCAGGAGCAGATGTCGAGACGCCGTCTGGTCGAGTGGTTTCGCAACGCAGAGCACCCGGTGCTCTTTGCCACATCGAGCTTCTGGGAGGGGGTGAGCGTCGAAGGACCCCAACTGAGCCTGGTAATCATCGACCGGATTCCGTTTCAGTCGCCCAGTGATATCGTCTACGACGCGCGTTGCGAGCAG
>JACMIX010000244.1 GCA_014380935.1 Gloeobacterales cyanobacterium ES-bin-141
CGGACTCGACCGGGTCCCCGGTCAGTGAGAGGACATTGCGGACCCCGAGGGCATAGGCACCCAGAAGGTCCGCTTGCAGCGCGATGCGATTACGGTCGCGGCAGGCAAGTTGAAGGATAGGCTCGATTCCGGCCTGGACCAGTAGTACTGAAGCTGCAACGGGACTGAGCCGCATCACGGCCCGGTTCGAGTCGGTCACGTTGACGGCGTGAACGCGGTCTTTGAGCAAGCGTGCCTTGGCGAGAAAATCGATAACGTCGGGTCCCTTGGGCGGCATGACCTCGGCTGTAATCAGGAAATCTCCCCGCTCGGCACTTGCCTGAAAAGTCAGCTTGGCCATTTGTCTTTGGGGTGTAGTAGACGGACCCTCAGGGTCGAAAAGCTCATTCTGCATAAAAACTAGAATAGCGCTCAGAGTAGGCCGCAGGAGCCGCTTTCTCCCTGAGGTGCCTTATCGCCCGTCAGGGTTTGCCTGTATTTTGAAAATACTATGTCCACTTCGACACACTTTTTACCCGACCTCGATTGGCGCCAGCCCGTCCTCGACTGGCTTGCACAAAATGTGCCGCCCAAGCGCCTTGAGCACATTCTTGGGGTCGAGCAGACTGCCATCGACCTTGCTACGCGATTCGGATCATCCTCCGAACTCGCAGGTCGGGCAGGTCTGCTGCACGATCTGGCTAAGTATTTCACTGCCGAGAAGTTGCTCGCAGAAGCGCACCGTTTTGGAGTGGAAGTGGATTCGATTCAGGCTCAAAGTCCCCACCTATTGCACGCGGATGTCAGCGCAAAGCTCGCCACGGAGCTTTTCTACGAACATGATTCCACGGTGCTCAGAGCGATTGCAAACCACACCCTGGGCGAGCCCTGTATGGACCTGCTCAGCCAGGTACTCTACGTGGCCGACTGGATCGAGCCGACCCGACGCGGGAACGAGGTCGAAGTGGTCCGTCAGGCCAGTGAGCGTAGCCTCATCGAGGCAGTCCTGGTCGGCTGTGACCAGACTATCCTGGAACTAATCGCCTCCCGGCGTCTGATTCACCCGCGGACCGTATCGACCCGCAACTGGGCCGCGGAGGTTTTCCATACCCAAGCACAGGAGAAACCCCAGCGTTGATTGAAGACTCTGCCCTGCGTATGGCCTTTGCCGCTGCTCAAGCGGCGGACGACAAAAAAGGCACGCAAATTCTTGTCCTTGAAGTCGGGCGGGTATCCATCCTCGCGGACTATTTTGTGATCGCGACAGGCCTCTCGGGTGCGCAGATCCGTGCAATTGCCTCCGGTGTCGAAGAGAAACTGAAGACCGAATTTGAACGCCTGCCGATCCGAGTTGAGGGTCTTGGCGAGGCGGGCTGGGTCCTCGCTGACTACGGCGAGGTGATCATCCACGTCTTCCTGCCCAAGGAGCGTGAGTTCTACCAGTTGGAGGCATTCTGGGGCCATGCTCCACGCCTCGACCTCAGCGAGGTCCTCCCGGTCTCCTGAAGCACTATGGCTCAGGCCTCCAGTTCGTCAAGCAGTACACGGGCGAGCATCAGGGCTTCTTGTTGCGTAGTCACTTCCTCGACTGCCTGTGCCTCTCGAATCAGACCGAGCAGTTGGCCGACACGAGGTCCACGGCTCAGGCCCAGTTTTGCCATCAGGGTATGCCCGTCCACGAGAGGCGGGTTCGTCATGGGTCCCGGTGTACGGTAGCACTCGAGTAGATGGTGGGTGAGTTGCTCAAACTCCAGATCACACGGCAGCCGGTCCAGGATCGCACGCCGCTCTGCCAGTGCCAGGACAAGCAGGGCCGGAAGCATTTCGCCCAGGTCACGAAATAGACGATAAACGGCGCGGGAATCGGCTGGCTGGCTGGACAGTTGTGCTGGTCTACGGTGATGGAACACCAGTGATGTGACCCAGCGTTCTTCTTCGCGGCTGAATTTCAAGCGTTGCATGATCACCTGACTCATCTGGGTAGCTAGCTTCTCGGGGCTGATGGAGCCCGACTTGCCCTCGAGATGAAATTGCCGCGTCAGGGGTTGGGCAATGTCGTGCAACAGGGCAGCCAGCTTGACCGTCACCCGCACACTGCGCCCACCGGCAATCGAGCGTTCAAAATCCTGGTGCGCATCTAGATCCTCCACCACCCGGTCCACGAGATGCACAACCTCGAAGGTGCGCTCCACCAGCGTTAGGTGAGAGGTGTCCCCGTTCTCGACTGCCTCCATGAGGGCAATCTCAGGTAGCCAGTCCGCGAGCGCACCGTCGCGGTAAGCGCACATAAGCCAGTGCGCTCCCCGAGGGCACTCCAGTAAATAGGCAAGCTCGTCCCGCATCCGCTCGGCTGAGACATCTTTGAGCAAACCAACACGGTCTTGCATGGCTTGTCTCGTCGCCGTCTCGATTTCAAAGTTCAGTTGGGCTGCCAGACGATAAGCTCGCATCAAGCGCAGCGGATCCTCGTTGAGGTTAGTCGGACTGATCATGCGCAGCTGCCTTGCTTGCAGGTCCCTCAAACCTCCCAGTGGATCGAGGAGTGTCCGTTGGTGTAGGTCCCAGGCAAGGGCATTCACGGTGAAATCGCGCCGCTCGAGGTCACTGGTCGGATCGTCTCCCTGCTGATGGGCAAAATCAAGCGTCATAGCCGGATCTGCGCACACGACGCGGGCAATCTGGTGCTCCGCATCGAGCAGCACGAAGCCCGCGCCCAGGTCCAGGGCTAACTGACGTGCCCGGAACACGACCGGACCGGGAGTGACAAAGTCCAGATCAAGTGTCCGGCGCGCGCGCCCGAGCAGGGTATCTCGCACCGCACCGCCGACTAGATAGAGGGGGCTTTCCCAGTAGGCCGGATTGAAAGGCAGCCACTCAAGCAGAGCTACGAGACGTTCTTGATCGATATGAGGCAAATTTTCCTCAGGCATGGGCATTCAAATACGATTGCGGTATTCTGGATAGAGCGGGAAAATACTGGAAATTTATTAATCTTACTTCCGAGTCTAGAAGTCCCGAAGCAATTCAAGATAGCCTAGGCCATAAGATCAAGAAGACCGGGTTTCGTATTAGATACAGATTTTGCTCGTGTGTGGTGTTGAGGCAGTCTACTGCTGCCCGCTGATGTGTTTGGGAATGGGAGGTTTGTGTGGCTCAGGAAATGGCGTCTCCGGGTTCGACTGTGCGTGTACACTACACAGGCAAACTGGAGGACGGAACGGTGTTCGACTCTTCGCGCGAGCGGGACGAACCCCTGGAATTTACCCTGGGTGCCAGTGAGGTAATCGAGGGCTTTGAGGCTTGTGTGGAGGGGATGCATGTGGGTCAAACCTCTTCGACCTCGCTGCCTCCGGAGCAGGCTTATGGCAGCTATGACCCGGAACTGGTGATGACTGCCGGTCGAGAGCAAATTCAGGGCACAGAGCCTGAAGTCGGCATGGTCCTGCAGATGCAAACTCCTGACGGGCAGGTTATCCCGGTCCAGGTGGTCCAGGTGGATTCAGATACTTTCACTATTGATGCCAATCACCCCCTGGCCGGCCAGACCCTCAATTTTGACATCGAACTGGTGGAGGTGTTGGTATGAATGTTCAACTGATGACTGGCTTGACGGTTTTGTTTGTCTTGCATTAGGAGCTTTTGCATGTCTATTCGTCTTTATGTTGGAAATCTGCCCGAAGAAGTATCACGGCAGGAGCTAGAAGCAGTCTTCATGCCGTCCGAGCAGATTGTCTCAATCAAAGTGATTACCGATCGTAAGACGGGCAAGTGCCGTGGATTTGGCTTTCTCACCGTCACGACGCCCGAGGCGGCCGAAGAATTTATCGAAAAGTTCAATGGCACTCCCTTCAAGGAGACAACCCTGCGGGTTGAAAAGGCACAGCCCAAGGCCAAAACTGACCGGAGCGACGCCGAGACAACCTCTCAAATGGGCGAGGTCGAAGTAGACGGTCAGCCCTCAGACTCTGAGGAGACTCCCGCCCCTGCTGAGCCATTAACCCCAAGGCCGATTGCCATTCGCAAGACGATCAACAAAGGCCGGACCGAGCGCCCCAACAAACCCGCCACCGGTGGACGCCGAGAAACGGTCACTACCCCACAGCAACGCAGCGGCGGCGATGAGGCGACTCAGCCCGACCCACGCTGGGCTGACGCATTGCGTGATATTCGCAAGCAACTGAGCAAAGCGTGAGTCCGGCTCAGCTGCGCAGTGCCACGTTATAGCGCTCGACAAGAGCCTCACGGATTTGTTGGTGGGAGCGATTAACTTCCGCATCTGTGAGTGTACGGTCCGAGGCCCGATAAACCAGTCGAAAAGCCAGTGAGCGGTGGCCTTCCGGGACACCTACACCGTGGTACTCGTCGAAGAGGGCGACTGACTCGAGTAGTGGCTCGCCATGGTCTCGCATGACGCGTTCTATTTCAGCGACGCTCGCTCCCGAAGAGGCGAAAAAGGCAATGTCGCGGTCTGAGGCTGGGTAAGTAGAAAAAGGCCGATAGCCGCCAGGATTATTGAGCAGCTTTTCGATCCATAAGTCCAGGTTCAATTCAAAAACGCAGGTTTGTTCGGGAATACCCAGTTGTCTGGCTGTGCGGGGGTGGACCTGACCCAAAATTCCCAATCGCTCACCGTCCAACCACAAAGAGGCCGTACGGCCGGGATGGAGACGCTCGTCCTGTTGGTCGGGCTGGTACTCCACTTCAAGGTGCCATTGCCGGAAGATCGATGCGAGTCTTCCCTTGGCTGCGTACCAGTTAAAGGGAGAAGACTGCTTTTGCCAGTCGCCCTCGACCGGATTACCGTGCAGGACACCGCCCAGGTGTTCAACTTCCTCGACACCGTCCTCGGTTTTGAGAAAGACCGTGCCGATCTCAAAAGCCCAGAAGGCTTTGCCCTCCTGCGACCAGTTGGAGCGCAGAATTCCGAGCAGACCACTCATCAAATCCGTGCGCAGGGCACTAAGTTCGACTGTGAGGGGATTGCTGAGCGTGACCTGACCGTCGTGATCTCGGGTTGTAAGCGAGTAGGCCACTACCTCGGTTAGCCCGGCACCCCGGAATTGGGAACGGATCTGCCGCAGGAGTTGCTCGTCGTAGGGCAGGTAGCCTCCCTCGGCCTGGGCCGGGAGGGTGAGCCCAAAGCGCTGATACCCGATGATGCGTGCTACTTCCTCAATGAGGTCAATCTCGCGCTCGACGTCGCGCAGGCGGTGACCCGGTACGACAACCGCAACCGCATCTTGCCCGGCGGTCTCACCGACAATATCAAAGCCCAGGTTCTTGAGTACCTGCACTGTTTCACTGAGCGCCAGCGTCTCACCCATGATCTGCTCAAAGCGAGCTGGTCTGTACTGAATGGTGCGGGTTTCGGTGCGCCGGAAGTCGGCACGGGCCTGGGTTACAGGTCGGGCACCGGTTAACTCGATGAGCAGTTTGAGGGCGCGGTCAGTCGCTTTTTCGAGGGCTGAGCCGTCTACTCCTCGCTCGTAACGGGCTGAGGCCTCCGAGCGTAAGCCGAAAACCCGGGCGGAACGCCGGATGGTAGCCGGGTCAAAGACGGCGGCCTCGAGGAGGACTGTGCGGGTGGTAGGGCCTACCTCGGTTGTCTGACCACCCATGACGCCTGCGAGCGCGATTGGCTGGTTGGCCGAGGTGATGAGCAGGTTGGCTGCCTCCAGGGTCCGCTCCACACCGTCGAGCGTCGTCAACACCTCACCTGCATAGGCATGACGCACACCGATGGCCGAGCCGTTCGCCAGACGCTCGTGATCGAAGGCGTGCAAGGGCTGGCCCCACTCGAGCAGGACATAGTTGGTGACATCCACGACGTTGTTGATCGAACGCAGACCCGCCTTCTCGATGCGCCGCCGTAACCAGGTAGGCGAGGGAGAGATCCTGACATCTTCGAGCAACGTTGCCGTGTAGACCGGGCAGGTTTGGGGATCTTCTACCTGCACCCTTTGCGCGGGGGCTACGGGAGGAAGATCAGCAAGAGGGTAGCGAAGTACTCCCCCGCTCAAAGCCACGACCTCACGGGCAATACCGACCATGCTCAGGGCGTCGGCACGGTTGGCCGTCGAGGCAACCTCGAGGATGACATCGTCCAGGTCCAGCAACGGACGCACATCGGTCCCCGTTACCTGGGGCTCCTCGAAGATATAGATCCCCTCCGATTCTTTGGCAAGCCCCAATTCAGCCAGCGAGCAGAGCATTCCCTCGGAGGGTACGCCTCGAATAACAGTCCTGCGCAACGGATCCGGGTCCTTCATCGGCAGGCGGGCACCGACGGTTGCCACGGCAACATAAATATCGGCCCGGGCATTGGGTGCGCCGCAAACAATCGTCAGCTCAGGCCCCCCTACATCAACCCGGCAGACACGCAGACGGTCCGCCTGGGGATGTGGAGTACACTCGCTGACCCGACCGACGACGACCCCTTGTGCCCAGGTGCGGCGATCCTCGATGTGCTCAACCTCAAACCCGGCCATGGTTAGTTTTTCGGCAAGCTCGGTTGCATCAAGCTGAATGTCTACCAGTTCCTTGAGCCAGTTGAGTGAAACGCGCATGAAGGTTGAGCCGAAAAACGTCTTGATCGTATCTTATATCCCCTTACTGGACGGCACTGTATTGACAGCACGGGCCGACCGGAAGCAGACTTTTGAATATTGGGTATCTTTAGAAGGATTTAGAGGGTGAATAAAGAATTTAGCACTTGACAGGAAAGGTCGCATTTTTCTAGTCTGTTTTCAAGCAGTAAAGCGGTTTTGTTCTAAACGTGGAAACTCTTCACCATCCCGTCCTCCTTCAAGAGACGATTGCTGGGTTGCAAATTCGTTCTGGAGGTGTTTACCTCGATACCACCGTGGGTCTGGGTGGACATTCGCAAGCCATCTTAGACATCGAGGGTACACGAGTAGTTGCCCTCGACCAGGATGCGGGTGCGTTGCGTCGTGCTGGCGACCGCCTGCACCGCTTTGGCGACCGGGTTCGTTTTGAGCAGACAAACTTTGCTGACTTTGAGCCAGGAGAGTCTAAATTTGATGGGATGATCGCCGATCTCGGTGTCAGCTCGCTTCAGCTTGATAGTCCGGAACGGGGATTTTCCTGGCGTCACGATGCGCCGCTCGATATGCGTATGGATGTAGATCAAGACACCCAAACTGCTGCTGATTTGATCAATTTATCGAGTGCCGAGGACCTGGCTAATCTGTTTTGGATGTACGGTGAGGAGCGTTTTTCGCGGCGCATCGCCCGGCGCATCATCGCAGCACGTCCGCTCAATACGACCATGCAACTGGCTCGGGTCGTGGCAGGAGCTATCCCCAAACGCCAGCCCATCCATCCGGCTACCCGCGTATTCCAGGCTCTGCGCATTGCTGTCAATCAAGAGATCACTTCCCTTGAAACGCTACTTGCGCACAGTCCGGAGTGGTTGTACACCGGCGGAATCCTGGCCTTCATCAGTTTTCACAGTCTCGAGGACCGGCCTGTAAAGCACCAATTGCGTGCGGACCCGCGTCTGGAAGTGCTCACCCGTAAACCGATCATTCCCACCGAAGCTGAAATCCAGGCCAACCCCCGCGCCCGCTCTGCCAAGCTGCGTCTTGCACGTCGCCTCTAATCCGTTTGCCCTATTGTGAGGAGTCCATCCAAATGAACGCCGAAGCTCTTCCACCCAACAGTCCGCTCACTCAACCAGCCCCGCGGCCGGCCCCGGTTCTGCCTTTCTCGCGGCCGTTGCCAGTCAAAACTCTCCTCTGGGCCAAACGGCTCAGGCTCATTCGTCGTTTGGGTCTGGCCGTGCTCGCGGTCTTGCTGTTGCTCAATTGCGGAGTGTTCTGGTGGAGTTTTCAGACCCAGACTGACTGGGACCAGCAGTACCGGCAATTGCTCAATTTGCGCCGCGAGTCCCGCAACATCACCATGCTCAAAGAGTCCTTACTCGGTGATCTGGCGGGAGATGTCGTGTCGCAGAAAAATTTGAGCATCCCTCGTCCTGACCGGACGGTAGTCCTGGCTGCCTCGCCAGAGCGCGTTCACCGTGCCCTGGTAGAACCGTCTACCCAGTCGGAGCGCCTCGACACTTCAGTCGGGTACTGACGGATGGTACGCTCCGTCCGTCGTCGTACAACCTCCAGACTCTGGCTGGTGGGTGGTGCTCTGTTCATGGCAGCCGCTTACCTGGGATGGCGGCTTTATGATCTTCAGGTGGTGCAGGCAGACCGCTTACAGGCCGAGGCCCGGACTCAGCGTTCGCGCGTAGTGGTACCTGACCAGCCTCGCCTCACAATCACCGACCGCAATGGGGTCGCCCTGGCGATCGACGAGCCGGTTTATGACGTGTATGCGCATCCTCGCCTATTAAAAGAGCAGGCCAAACGTCTTGCTGAGCGCCGGGCACTCAAGCAGAGCGGGACAGATCGTGAGGCGATTGTCTCGCGGTTGACCAAGCAGATTCATGAGCAGTTACTCTCGGACATGGCGCAGGCACTTGCAGGACCGATGGGCCGTTCTGAGAGCGATGTTCTGGCGCGGTTGCGGAGCCCGAGGACCGTACAACTGGCTCGTGGGGTGTCCCAGGCAGCCCACGACCAGGTTCTCAGTCTCGGATTTGAGGGTCTGGAATTTAACACTCGTCGGCGCCGAGCTTATCCCGACAAAGAAAACAGTGCCTCTGTGGTCGGCTTCGTCAACTACGACGGCCAGGGGCAGGGAGGCATCGAGCAGACCTACCAGAAGCGCCTGCAAGTCCGTTTGCCCGATTACAGGTTGCCCTCCAACGGTTTCGGCCAGCCTCTACCGGCTGAGTTTCCGGCTGAGTTACTGAGTGATGCCAACTCCGAAAGTCTGGCTCTGACAATCGATACGCGCTTGCAACGCTCTGTACGTCTTGCGCTTGAGGCGGGTGTCAAGCAACATTCGGCAAGCCGTGGGGCAGCAATCGTCCTCGATCCGCGTACCGGCGAGGTCCTTGCCCTTTCGGTCACGCCCGCCTATGACAACAACCGCTACTCAGAGTATGCAACGGCCCGGTTCAAAAACTGGGCAGTCTCCGATCTGTACGAACCCGGCTCGACCTTCAAGCCAATCAATGTTGCGATTGCCCTCGACGCGGGTGTCATTCAACCCAACACAACGATCTACGACACGGGATCAGTCCAGTTTGGGCGCTACCGCATCAGCAACTTTGACCACAAAGCTCGCGGTCGACTCTCGGTCACTGAGGTGCTCAAGTTCTCCAACAACATCGGCATGATTCGCCTGATGCAACGCGTAAAGCCCGGAGCTTACTACGACCGGCTCAAAGACCTATCCATCACCCGCCGGAGCGGTATCGACCTGCCCGGGGAGACCGGCGGCATCTTGACCAACAAGCGGCAATTCGTAGACTACCCGGTTCAGGCAGCCACGGTTGCCTTTGGCCAGGGTATTGCTCTAACCCCTCTGCAATTACTCCGTCTGCACGCAGCCATCGCCAACGGCGGCACGCTCCTCGAGCCTCGTATCGTACGTGCCCTCCTAGACAGAGACGGCAAAACCCTCTGGCAGCCATCCCTGAGCGAACCCCGCCGAGTCTTTACGGAGAAGACGACTCGTGAGGTGCGCTCGATGATGACGCGCGTGGTCCAAGAAAGCTCTAACAAGAGCGCGCAAGTCCCCGGCTACCGTGTCGCGGGTAAGACCGGCACGGCTCAAAAAGCGAACATCGGCGGCCGCGGTTACCTGGCCGGTAAAAAGATGACCAGTTTTGTTGGTTATCTACCAGCCGAGGCGCCGCAGTTCGTCGTCCTGGTAGTCCTTGATGAACCAAAGTCTGCTAATGCCTTCGGCGGCACGACGGCAGCCCCAGTGGTGCATGACATTTGCCTCGAATTGATCGCCTATCGCGGTCTAGCTCCCAGTCACCCGGCCGAGTTGGAGGCGGTGAGGGCTGCTCAAGCAGCTTCCACCACACTCAGGTAGACTACCTGGTATGCATCTTCGCGCACACCTCGTGGATAAATCAGTATTTAAAATCCGTCCGAATGCGGTGATCTCAACAATTGGGCAAAGCTTCGCCTTCGGTAGAATACAACTCTTGGATATACTGTATGCCATATGTCCCTCCCAGAAACCCAGCCGTGCGCATAAAAGAATATACGCGTCTACTGCCTTATCTGGCTTTTCCCCTGTTAGTTGTTGCTGCATGGATTTTGTTTTATATTTACAACTCAACCGTTTTACTACAGGGTCGCCCCAGTGTGACGGGCACTGCTCCCGGGAATAATGCGAGTAGTGTTTTCCGCAATACCGCGGTCAGTGTTGATGTCTCGCTACCGACCGAGGGTGCCGGTGTAGAAGGAGAGAGCCTCACTCCCGACCATGTCCGGCTCCTACGCACCGACGATGGAGCCTTGGTACCAGGTGTGCTCAATACCAGTGGTGGGGGCGATGCCATTGTCTTCCAACCCAGTGTGTTGCTTGACGCCTCCACAAGCTACAGCTTCAAAATCACCGCAGGTGTTAAAGATGAGTCCGGCAAAGCCTTCGCACCTTTTGAGATGGCCTTCAAGACTGGAGACGCGAGCAGTATTAGTCCCACGCCCGGGGTGAGCTTTATTGCAAGGCAAGTCTACAGCGGTGCAGCGCTCACTAGCCTGGTCATCGGCCCGGACGGCAAGCTATACGCGGCGGGTCTCGACGGCAACCTGCGACGCTGGGTGATCGACAGTGCCGGCACCCTCAGCAACATGGAGACATTCACAGGTCTGGCGGGTCGTATTGTTGTCGGTCTTCTCTTCGATGTTACGGACCCGCGTGTGTTGTGGGTTTCGCACAACGACGCCGTTCTGCCTGAGCCGAGCAATCGCGCGCCGAAGCCCGGCGACAAAACACCAAAACCCTCGGACGACTTCACGGGCAAGGTTTCAAAGCTGACTTTATCCGGTGCTCCCGGCTTTGGAGCAGTTGCCGAGGATTATATTGTCGGGTTACCACGCTCGACCAAGGACCACCTCACCAACAGTCTTGCCTTTGGCCCAGATGGGCTGCTCTACCTCAGCCAGGGGAGCAATAGTGCTATGGGTGCCATCGATCCGGTCTGGTACAATCGTCCTGAACGACTTTTGAATGCTACCGTTCTCCAGATCGATCCGAGCCGGACTCCACCCGCGGGAGGCTTCAATGTTCAGACAGAGGACTACAAAAATAGGACGGGTGACTACGATCCCTTTGCGCTCGATGCGCCCGTCAAGATCTACGCAACCGGTATTCGGAATGCCTATGACTTGCTCTGGCACAGCAACGGGCAACTTTACGCACCTGCAAACGGAAGTGCTGCAGGGGGAAACACGCCCGCTTCGCCACCGGGGGTAACACCGAGTGTGCCTGCCGTAAAGAATGGTCCGACCCAGGATGATTACTTATTCAAAATTGTTCGGGGCGGCTACTACGGTCACCCAAATCCTCTACGCGGTCAGTACGTGATGAATGGCGGCAATCCCACCAAAATGGCTGACCCTGCTGAGCTGGTGACCCGAGATCGCAATTCTGGTTATCCCGAGGGGGTAAAGCCCGATGCAAACTACAAGGGATTCATCTGGAATTTTGGTCGCAACCGTTCACCCAATGGGGTTATCGAGTATCAGAGCGACACTTTCGCAGGCGCACTCAAGCACAAACTGCTGGTGGTGGAGTACAGTGCGGGGGACGATATTCTGGCCCTGAGTCTTGATGAGCGCGGTAACGTCGCCCAAGTCACCCAGGTTATTGCCGGTTTAAGTGACCCGCTCGATCTAGTTGAGGACCCTCGCAACGGCAACCTTTACGTAGTTGAGTTGCTCGATCGGGGGGCTGCAGGTCGCCTCTCCCTACTCAGTCCGGCACTCGAGCAGGCTGTCCGACGCTAGGGAGAGACCGAGTGTGAGGTGTGTCAATTCCCAGTACTGCGGGTACTGACATACACGACTGACCACCGTCTCGTGTTGTTGGCTGACGCGAGCATGGCGTAGCCCCTGGTCCACTTGCGACCGGGAGGTTTGCCGGTAGGGTACTCGAAAGTCACGCGCGCCTCGTACTCAGAACGCATATGAACCGAGTTCAGCCGAATTTGAGGGTTAATACCCGCGAGCGCCTGTACCTGATAATTCCCGCTCAGTAAGGAGGCAACGTAGCGTTCGCTCAGCACATCCTTCTCGCCAAAGCGCTGCAGGGTACCGGGTAGAGTGCAGGCTCCGATCAGGACTGCTACTACCGCGAGCCACCATAGCTGCTTGCCTGCTGACACCGGTTGCTCCCGCAGAAGTTTGTAAGACTAACTGGCGTTGCAACTAGCGTGGGCTTCGAATCTGCCAGGTCGGCGACACTGCAGGCAGAGCCGCTGTGGTAGTGAGAGTTGTGCCGTTCATCAACCAAATGATATTCGCACCGGTGGCATAGTTGCGCCAGAGGACATCCGAATTACCATCGTTGTTGTAGTCCCCGGCACCGCCGATCTGCCAGTCCAGGATAGTGACCGAGGGCAACGCGACCGAGGATGCGAGACTTGTGCCGTTCATCAGCCAGACTGTGTTCTGACCAGTCACCTGATTGCGCCAGATGATGTCTGACTTGCTGTCGCTGTTGAAGAAGCCGCTCCCGCTGATGCGCCAGTCCAGGTTGGTCACCGAGGGCAATGCGACCGAGGAGGCGAAGCTCGTATCGTTCATCAACCAGACCACGTTTTCACCGCTGGCATAGTTGCGCCAGAGGATATCCGGCTTGCCATCGCTGTTGTAGTCCCCGGAACCGCCAATATGCCAATTTAGATCAGTGACCGAGGGCAACGCGACCGTGGAGAGCAGGTTTGTCCCGTCCATTAACCAGACCACATTCTGACCGGTCGTCTGTCTGCGCCAGAGAATGTCTGCCTCGCCGTCCCCATTGAAGTCACCTGTCCCGCTGACCAGCCACTCCGTATTCACGACAGGTAGCGAGACCGAGGAGCTGAGACTCGTACCGTTCATCAGCCAGACAGTCGTCTGACCGGTAGTCCGGTTGCGCCAAACGATGTCGGAGTTTTCACTGTTGTTGAAATCGCCCAATGCCCCCAGCCTGGTCACAGCGAAACGGTCAAAGACAATGTTGGTCGGGGAGGCGTTTCTGTGGCTGGTGATGATGCTGGCTCTACTCTGAGCGGCGAAGAAGTGACCTATCTCACCACCCACCAGGGTATGGGCATCCGGAAAGGACCGGGTTCCGGTATCGCTGCCGTCGGTGTAAAGGATACGATAGGCAGCCCTGATCTGGCTGGCCTGAGGGTCGCCGATGATTGTCAAGTCCAGGGACCTGACACCTGCGGGGTTGTTCACGGTCACAATCGGGCTTACGTTCGAGCCCCTGGTTGCCTCTTCCTTGTAGAACTGGATGCCCAGGGTGCCGTTACTCTGAGCTTCGGTCACGACTTTGATGAAGTTGTCCTGGTTTGGACCAAGTACAATACCTGCCTGTTGGTTGGGTGTGGCGATGTTGCTCAGCGGGCCGAGGATGCGGGCACGAATCGCAAACTTGCTTCCCCTACCGTCGAAGGTTGTTTGCAGGCCGTTGACCAGGGTATTGGTCGTGGTTGTACTGGTGCCTGCATCGGTTGTGACGCTTAAAGTGCCCGCGCCTGAGGTGTTGATGTCCAGGAGGCTGGGGTTGAATGAGTTGGTGGCAGTGTAGCCGTCATTTTGGTTGAGCTGGGTTGAGGTGAAGCCGATCGTCTGCCCATCTCTGTCAGTCAGGCTACCGGGATAAGCCTGGTTGAAGTTGTAGACCAGACCCGGTGCCGCTGGCAGAAAACCGGGGATCGCCGGGTCAACGGCGGCGACGGCGGGCTTTGCGTTCTGCAGCAGATAGACTTCGTCGTTGTAGTCGTAGTTTTTGGGTGGCTCTTCGACGTTGCCGGGATCAGCTGTGATGAACCAGCTATTAGGAACGAGTGTCCCGCGCTGATCGCGCACGGGAAAGACACGGAAGTTGTGTAAGTCACCCTCACCGTTACGGGAGTCGTCTGAGAAGGCACCGTTGGCGTTGAGACCGAAGGATGCACTCGGTATAAAGTCAACCGTACCGGCGGTCGGGGTGGAGTTGACGTTGTTGACCAGGATCTTGGGCAGGATCTTCTGGTTCTCACCACCGCTCAGGTCGTTGCTGCCGATTACATTGTCATCGTTGTCACGACCGGCAAAGTTATAAAGCAAGGTCCCCTGGCCAGTGCTTCCTTGCGGTACCCACCTTGTGGGGCTATGAGGCGCATCGGTGCGACCACTGGTGGCGGCTAGCGGCCAGAGCAGCACGGGCCTTGAGGCGTCGGCACGGAGCCAGTTTGGGGAGTAAACCTCATCGCCAAAAAGCTTTTTTTCTCCGCCCGAGTTGACGGTAGCGGTGCTGCAACTGGTGGGGTTGCTGCAGGCGAGTGGCGAGTTCTCGGTGCCAATATTGAGTGTCCAGCCGAAGGTACGGGCGATCTCGGCCAGGGAGGGTTCATTGACGCCCTCGTAATCGGCAAAATTGATGCCTGCCAGGTTTACGACCGCGGTTGGGCGAGCCGGGTCGTTGCTCGTAATCGTCAGCGCTGCGTAATTCTCTCCATTAATGGTGTGAGGTGAGGAAAACGTAATAGCAGTGTTGACAGTTGCTACACGCTGAGGAGCAAACTGAATCGGTAAATCGATAAATGCACCGGCTGCCAATGTCAATGGCAGCGTGGGTGGGCTGAGGATACTGTAGTCGGCAGCACGCTGATGATCAGAAGTGCGTATGGCATTGGCCGTTTCCCTGGAATTGCCGAGGCTGAGGTCCGTGATTGTCAACGTTCCACTGCCTGTATTTTGCAGTCTCAACGTCTTAGCTGCCCGTACCTCTTCGTTGACGGTGCTGAAGACGACGCGGTTGGGAACGATATCTCGGTCGGGAGCAGGTGGAACAATCTGGAGTACCCCACCGGTACTCTGGGCCAGGACTGGCTGGAGCTGAAAAGCTCCGTAGACAGATATTGCAAGTGCAAGCGGAAGAGAGAGGA
>JACMIX010000031.1 GCA_014380935.1 Gloeobacterales cyanobacterium ES-bin-141
ACGTGTTCAAAGACTGCCTCTACACCCCAGAAGCATCCTCCCGCGAGGACTGCTACCTGCTGACCCGGCGTGGGAGCCGAGACATCGGCGACAGGATCGGGAGGCATCGCCCGAGAGGCACTACAAGCAAAGGTAAGCGCACTCACCGAGAGAATCGAGAGGCCACGGATCAGAGTGCGCCAGGAAGAACTGGGTGTTGACATGAGACTTTTATTCCTTACAAACATCTTCTAAGCGGTATACGCAGCCGAACTGCTTACAGTTTGGTCCAGTGCAGATATCAGTTGGCGCGTCCAGATCAGGGCCTAGACTTTACCAAAGCGCCGGTCACGGCTCTGGTATGACTTGAGGGCCAGGTGGAAAGCCTGACGGTTGAAGTCAGGCCACATCACATCAGCAACGTAGATTTCTGTGTAGGCCATCTGCCAGAGCAGGTAATTGCTGAGGCGTTGCTCGCCACTCGTACGGATGAGCAGGTCGGGGTCCGCAAGGCCCCTGGTGTAGAGGTGCTGAGCGAAATGGTCTTCGTCAATTTGCTCGGGTAGAAGCCGCCCCGCCTGTACTTCCTCGGCGAGTCTGCGACAGGCATGCAGGATCTCCTGACGGCCCCCGTAGTTGGTTGCCACCGTGAACTGCACGGCTGTGTTGGCAGCTGTAATTTCCATCGCCGAGTGTATCTCGGCCTGTAACGAGGCCGGTAGACAATCGAGATCGCCAACGAAGCGAACCCGGACCTGCTCGGCCATCATCTCCGCCAACTCACGGTGTAGAACCATTTCAAACAGGGTCATCAAAAAATCAACCTCGTCTCGAGGCCGGTCCCAGTTCTCGGTCGAGAAGGCGTAGACCGTCAGGGCAGCAATGCCCCAGTCTTTGCAACAACGCAGCAAGTCTTTGAGTGTATCGACCCCGGCTCTATGGCCCATGAAACGCGGTAGACCCCGCTGTTGAGCCCAGCGTCCATTGCCGTCCATGATGGTTGCCACATGGCACGGTAGACGATGGGCATCGAGGTCAACAGGTAGACTTCTCAAGAGGGTGGATTGGCTTGTCATCTAGTCGCTATTGCCCGATTGGCTGGAGGGGGCCGAAAAAAGTTTGCGGGTCCAGTCGCTAATGGACGGTATCGGAAACAAAGAGTTCCCCTCAACAGGCCGAAAACGGCGATTGAGCAGTTCGGCCAGTTGCTCAACGGTGAGCGGCCGCTGGAACTTGCCGCGCTCAGCCAGGGAGATTGAGCCAGTTTCCTCCGAGACTACCACACAGAGGGCATCGCTCTGTTCGGTGACTCCCAGAGCCGCTCGATGACGGGTTCCCAGCTGACGCGAGGGCACCTGACGCGACAAAGGCAAAATGACACTTGCCGCGGTAATACGCCAATCCCGGATGAGCACCGCTCCATCGTGGAGGCGGGTATTGGGGTAGAAGATAGTCAGTAACAGACTCTTGGAGACGGCGGCATCAATGAGTTCACCCTGGTCCTCGGGTAGACGCTCGTCGAGGGGATGATTCTCGAGCACGATGAGTGCTCCGATGCGCTCCTCGGACAATTCGCGCACGGCATCGAGAATCTCGTCGAGGGCTTCACTAGTTGTGTCCGGTGGCCGGTCGGGGCGCAGAAAACTGAACAGGTCACCGCGGCCGAGTTGTTCGAGGAAGCGGCGCAACTCGGGCTGAAAGATGACCGGTACGGCTACCGCCACACCGATAAGGATCTTGTCGAGGATGAAGTTGAGCAGGTCCAGTCCCAGGAGCGTGCTCCCGAACCAGGTTGCCATCAAGATTAAAAATCCGCGCGTCAGCCATACAGCACGCGTCTGGCGGATCAGCCGAAAAGCAAGGTAAACGAGAAACCCGACCGATGCCCAGTCAAGAATAGTAATAATTAGCGGACGCGGCTCCAATCCGCTCATCAGTTGCCCGGCTACCCCACTGAACAGCTGCTCGAAGGGATTCATGGTTGTAATCGCTCGGGTAGACGATCGAGTCGGAGTAGATCGTCGAGGGATTCGCGTTTGAGGACAATGGATGCCTCACCGTCAGACACCAAAACGATTGCCGGACGAGTCAGACGGTTGTAATTGGAAGCCATACTGAAATTGTAAGCACCCGTGCTAAATACAGCCAGCACATCTCCCCCTGCGAGTGGAGGCAGCTCGACATCGCGCAGGAGGACATCGCCAGACTCGCAGTGTTTACCGGCAATCGTCACTACCGAGCGGCGCGAGTCGTTCATTTTATTGGCGACAGCAGCCGTGTATTGGGCCTTGTAGGTGATGGGCCGGGGGTTGTCGGACATTCCTCCATCTACAGATATATAAGTACGAATATCAGGTACGGTCTTAGTGGAGCCCACGGTGTAGAGGGTCACCCCGGCAGGACCAATCAGCGAACGGCCCGGCTCGCATAGGAGTCTCGGGAGGGGTACATTGTAGTGCTGACAGGCATCGATGATGGCGCGGCTGACGGTCGCTACCCACTGCTCGATGGAGGGCGGGTCATCCGTCGGGGTGTAGCAGATACCCAATCCCCCACCAATATTGAGTTCGGAAAAGTTCAACCCGAGGGTCAGCGCTTTGTTGAACCACTCAACCAGGACGCGGGCCGTATCAATGTGGGCCTGCAAATCAAAGACCTGAGAGCCGATGTGGGCGTGGAGGCCGGTAGCGTGCAGGGTTGGCGTGCGGGCCAGGAAAGCCAGTACCTGGGGCAACTCGTTCGGGTCGAAGCCAAATTTACTGTCGAGATGACCCGTGCGGATGTACTCGTGCGTATGACACTCGATGCCGGGAGTCATGCGCACCATCACCCGCGGTGGCTCGGGGCGATCTTGGGCGAGGTCCGCGAGGGTCTCGAGGTCAAGCCAGTTGTCGGCAACCACGGTTGCACCTGCATCAAGGGCGAGCCCGATCTCAAAGGCAGATTTATTGTTGCCGTGCAAATAAACAGTTCGGGCATCCACCCCGGCCTGCAAGGCAGTGAGCAACTCGCCAGCGGAGACCACATCGATTCCCATACCTTCTTGAGCGACGACGGCGCTGACGGCAAGCAGGCTCAGGGCTTTCGAGGCGTACAGGGCAAGCGACGGACCGGGATAATGGCGGCTGAGCGCCCCGGTGTACTGGCGACAGGCGGTCCGCAGAGTGTGCTCGTCGAGAATATAGAGTGGCGTACCGAAGCGCTGTGCAAGCTCAACGACGTCACAGCCGCCGATAGTCAGGTGTCCAGACTCGTTGATCCTGCTTGTTAGAGGACGAATGTGCTGGTTGGGGCTCGCGACCTGGATTGCAAGCATCTAAATCACTCTGCGCTAGGGTTTGACTCTTCTTTAGTGTACTAAACGTCCTACGTACTCGCGCTCTGTATTACGACCCCATTCTCGGGCTCGGTACAAGTGCGTGTCAGATGCACGGCCAGTCAGTATCACTCAGAGAACAACTGGGGGAAAATCACCATTGATACCGCCAAGAGCGTAGACTTTGGCCAGTGCCCCGGAGACTGGATGTGCACACACCCCTACCCCTTGATGAGTGGCTCGATTACCTGGCCGGTGAACGGGGCCTCGCATTGAACACGCTCAAGGCCTATCAGCAGGACCTCAAGGTCTTTACCCAGTTCTGCGCATCCGAACGGGCTGGCTGGCAGCAGCTCGATCGCCTCGCCATGGGCCGTTTTTTGCGCTTTCTGCATCGAGAAGGAATCGCCACGCGCTCGATTGTGCGTAAGCTGGCGGCGGTACGCTCTTTTTATCGTTTTGCCGTACTGCGTAGTTGGGTCAAGGACAACCCCGCCGCACAGCTGGACATGCCGCGTATGAGCCGTCCGCTGCCCGTGGTCTTGAGTGTACGCGAGGTCGAGCAACTGATTGGCTGCTGCCGGGGTCCCCTCGAGCAGGCGATTATCGAGCTGATGTATAGTTCGGGCCTGCGGGTCTCCGAGTTGTGCAATGCCCGCATTGCGGACATTCACCTCCAAGAGGCGTACCTCCGCTGCCTCGGTAAAGGAGATAAAGAGCGCGTGGTTCCGCTTGGGGAGGCGGCCGTGGTCGCGGTTCAGGCGTATTTAAAGAGTGGCACCCCTTCTCCTGCGCGGCGGCTCTTCCTCGACGACCGGCAACGCCCTCTCAACCGCTTTTGGGTGTATCGCCTGATCCAGACCATCCGGGAGCGGGCCGGTATTGTACGCGCTGTCACTCCCCACACCCTGCGTCACAGCTTTGCAACCCACCTGCTCGAAGGGGGAGCCGACCTGCGCACCGTCCAGGAACTACTCGGCCACGCAAGCATCACAACCACCCAGCTCTATACCCATGTTTCGCGTATACGTCTGCGCCGGGTCTACGACCAGGCTCGCGGTCACCAGGGCTGACATGCGGCTTGGCAACTTTCGGGAGTGTGGTGGACAATAGGCAAGCCCAATCCGCCTGATCTCACGAGGACTTATGACCACCGGGACCAACACTCTGCGCTATTTGATGTGTCCGCCGACCCACTACGAGGTCGATTACATCATCAATCCCTGGATGGAAGGAAACGTCCACCGTTCCTCGCGCGAACGGGCGGTAGAGCAGTGGGAGGCCCTCCGGCAGATCCTGGGCTCGATTGCCGATGTCGGCCTTGTGGAGGCTCAGATGGGGGTACCGGATCTGGTCTTCACCGCCAATGCCGGTCTGGTTCTCGGCCAGAATGTCGTCTTGAGCCGCTTCTTCCATCCCGAGCGCCAGGCTGAAGAACCGTATTTTCGGGCCTGGTTCGAGTCCCAGGGCTACACCGTCTACGATTTGCCGAGCAAACTGACTTTTGAGGGAGCGGGGGACGCGCTTTTCGACCGCGAGGGCCGCTGGCTATGGGCCGGGTACGGTTTTCGCTCCGCACTCGAATCTCATCCTTTCCTGGCCAAGTACTTTGACATCGAAGTTCTCTCCCTGCGGCTCATCGACAGCCGCTTTTATCACCTGGACACCTGTTTTTGTCCGCTTGCCGAGGGATACCTGCTCTACTACCCGGCGGCCTTCAACGACATCTCCAACCGGCTCATCGAGGCCCGTGTCAGTCCCGACAAACGCATTACCATCGGCGAGCCGGATGCGGTCTACTTTGCCTGCAACGCAGTCAACGTCGAGCGTACGGTCATCGTCAACCGGGTTACTGCCGAACTGAGGAGTCGTCTTGAGGGTTGCGGCTTCAGTGTACGCGAGACACCCCTGGACGAATTTCTCAAGGCGGGAGGAGCCGCTAAATGTCTGACCCTGCGCCTGACCGAGCCTGTGCGGAACCTGGAGATGCCCCCGGTCCAGGTAGCGACCCGGTTGGTCGAGTTGCGTGGTCACCTGCTCGATTCGGGCATGATGACCGAGGTGATGGACCTGGTGCTCAAGAATGGGGCCAGCTTTCAGATCCAGGACTTTACGGTCGGCACGCGTCGCCAGGACGCCTCGGTTGCCCGGTTGCTGGTAACAGGTACGACCGCTGAGGGCCTGGAGGGCGTCCTCACCGAGCTGATTGATCGGGGAGCGGTGCTACCCGAGGACGCAACCGCCGACGCCGAGCTGCAAACTGTGAGCCAGTTCGGGGTTGCACCTCAGGAGTTCTTCGTCACCAATATCTATCCGACCGAGGTACGCATCGGGGGTCGCTGGGTGCGGGTTGACAACCAGCGGATGGATGGGGCAATCGTCGTGGACCCGGTGCATCTGAGTGCCCGGTGCGCCTTGCTGCGGGATGTACAAGTCGGCGAACAGGTCGTTTGCGGAGTCGAGGGAATTCGTACGCTCCACCAGAAAAAACACCAGGAGCGCGAGGAATTCACTTTCATGGGTTCGGGTGTATCGAGTGAACGCCGCGTCGAACTGGTCGTGGAGCAGGTTGCGTGGCAGTTGCGCCGTACACGTGAGCGGGGCGGCAAGACCATCGTGGTCGCGGGACCCGTCGTCATTCACACAGGCGGTGGCGGGCACCTGGCAACGCTCATCCGCGAGGGATACATCAAAGCACTCCTGGGCGGCAACGCCATCGCCGTCCATGATCTCGAGCAGGCGTTCCACGGCACTTCCCTGGGCGTAGACCTCCAGCGAGGCGTCAGCGTACAGGGCGGCCACCGCCACCACCTCAAAACGATTAACCTGATCCGTGCCTGCGGTGGAATTGCCCAGGCAGTCGAGCAGGGTCTTCTGCGCTCGGGGATCTTTTATGAGTGTGTACGCAAGGAGATTCCCTTCGCGCTCGCGGGTTCGATTCGTGATGACGGGCCATTGCCCGAGACTCAGATGGATCTCCTCAAAGCCCAGACCGAATATGCCGAGCTGATCGAGGGGGCTGAGATGATTTTGATGCTCTCGTCGATGCTGCACTCCATTGGTGTAGGCAACATGACACCCGCCGGGGTCAAGATGGTCTGTGTCGATATCAACCCGGCCGTGGTTACCAAACTCGCTGATCGGGGATCAGTCGAATCGGTGGGTGTTGTGACCGACGTGGGTTTGTTCTTGAGCCTGTTGGTTCGCCAACTTCATCACTTAGAAGGTGACTCATCAGCCGCTTGAGGAAATCTTAAGGGGGATGCCCGGTGTCTGCTACTATGCCAATGCTCAAAACGCTCGTTTGCGTCCTGGCACTTATGTTGCTGGGTCTGAGCGCTTCGGCCCACGATTACTGGTTACTGCCTGAGAAGTTCAATCCGGTTCCCGGAGAAGCAGTCAATGTCCGCCTGTATTTTGGGGACAACTTCCAGAAACCGGAGGACGAGCGTCCCTTTCAAAAGGACCGCACCCCCGGTCTGGTGATGGTTTCAAGTGGGGAAACCCGCGACCTCGCCGCCACGACTCCTGATCAGCAAAAGCCACTGCTCAGAGTGAACTTTCCCCGTCCAGGCAGTTATCTACTTGCACTCGACCGCAATGCTCAGACGATTGACCTCAAGGCTGAGGACTTCAACGAATACCTCGAGCACGAAGGTCTGGGGGACATCCTGGAGCTACGCAAGCAGAGCAACCAGTTGAAGACCCCCGGCCGGGAGCGCTATTCACGTAACATCAAGGCGGTTGTGCAAGTAGGTACCTCAGTTGATGAAGTACCCCTGCGCACTCTGGGCCGGACCCTTGAGCTGGTACCTCAGCAAAACCCCTATGCTCTTAAACCCGGCGCGGACCTGACTGTGCAGGTGCTCTTCGAGGGTACGGCGCTCGCGGGCCGCGAGGTTGCCGCTTACAACCTCACCGCGGGCAAGCTCACCCAACAGCAAGCCCGCACCGACAAAGATGGTCGGGTCACCTTCCGAGTACAGCCCGGTCAGTCCATGGTGCGTCTCGTGCATATGCGTGCCTGTCAAAAAGATTGTGCCGGGGTGGATTGGGAGAGCTACTGGAGTTCGCTGACGTTTGGCCTGTAGGTAAGGTGTGCCGGGCCATCTGTTCGGGGATTTGTCAATTATCTTGGGAAGGCAATTCACACTCTGTGTGTGAATCATTCGTCCTGATTGCTGAGGTTCAACATGGATACTATGCAGAAAACAGCACTTGTCACCGGCGGCAATCGCGGCATCGGCTTCGAAGCCTGCCGTCAATTGGCAGGCAAAGGGTTTCGAGTTATTCTGACCAGCCGGGACGAGGCGAAGGGCACCGCTGCTGCCGAGCAGTTGCAACAGGAGGGGCTCGAGATCATGTCTCACCCACTCGATGTCACTGATCCCAGTAGTATCGAGCAGATTGCCCGGTTCGTCCGCGAACGCTTCAATGGGCTGGAGGTTTTGGTCAATAATGCAGGCATCTTTCTGGATGTCCGTGGAAGTGCCGGTATTCTCGACCTAAAGCTCGACACCCTGCACGAAACCATGGAAACGAATGTTCACGGCCCAGTGCTACTGGCGCAGGCGTTCATCCCCACGATGCGGGAGCGCAATTACGGTCGAGTCGTCAATGTCTCCTCCGGTGCGGGACAGCTCGCCGACATGAACAATGGCTATCCTGCCTACCGGATCTCGAAAACGGCTCTCAATGCCGTAACGCGAATCCTGGCTGCGGAGTTGAGCGGCACAAACGTGCTGGTCAATTCGGTCTGTCCCGGCTGGGTCAAAACCGATATGGGTGGCCCGGACGCCCCGCGCACCCCCGCGCAGGGTGCCGACACCCTCGTGTGGCTTGCTACCCTCCCCGACGACGGACCATCGGGCGGATTTTTCCGGGACCGTGAATCAATTGATTGGTAAGCAGCTCAAACTTTAGCGTTTTAAACAACCTCTCACCCTACCCCGAGAGCATCATTCCACGGCAAGAACCTGTCCTACATGAATTAGGAGCCATAGCTTGCACTGTTAAGCTGTAAATATACTGCGCTCTCTCTTCTAGGACTGCTACACAAGCCATACACATACAGCGGCTTTCACGATGCGCAAAAGATAGTGCCTCGTGAAAATCTATCGTATTTTCTTATTCGAAAGTTTTAAAGTTTTATGGTATAAATCCTGGTAGGAAGTGATGCAGTTTGGAGCAATAAAAATCCACAAATCGAACATCTTCCTGAGTATTTTGGCCCTGACTTAAATACTGGTGAAGTTGTAGCGTATGTACATTCCGCTGATATTGCACATATAAAGATATTGCAAATGGGTCGTATATTCTCAACGGACTCAGGAAATTTATACGTATGCTCTTGATTGAGAAGGCTTTTCCTGCGACTCAAGTTTTTTCAGAGGTGTTGATAGCTCTAAATCCAGAATATATTACACAAGCTATTAGAGCTACCCCTACTATTCCGTTCCTAGATTTGGATTTATCCGAGGTTAACAAATGATGATCAACGTAAAGCAAATCAAGGATAAGAATCTATCCTTCTTTAGAACTACACACTATTTTGAGAGATTCGGTGAGTTTTCTGATCTTGCTCAATATCAAGAATATTGCAAATGGGCCGAAGAGAATAAAGCCAAAGTATTTATATTGGCAAACGGCTCTAATACATTATTCACTAGAAGAAATATAAGATCTCTGGTGTTGAAAAATAAATTGCCAAGCCACTTCAATATTTTGCCTGGAAATAGAATTGAAGCTTCATCCTCAACTTTAATCGCTGATGTTCTAAATTACTGCTACAAAAACTCTTTTGCTTCGTTCTACTATCTGGCATCAGTGCCTGCCACAGTTGGCGGGGCTCTAGCAATGAATGCTGGTACTGGTCAGAATGGACCTGACTATATCAGTAAATGCTTGAAGCCCCCTATTATCGGCTATTCTACTATCTATGACTTCGTGGAGACTGTTACTTTCTATGATGCCAAGGACAATTCCATAAAAACGATTGGCAAAGATGAAGCAATTACTGGCTACAGAGAAACGATTTTTACAGGAATTCAATCTTGTCTTATATTAAGTGCTGTTTTGAAGTTTGCTCAAATAAGCATTGAAGGAAACCCTATAGTCGAAAGGGTTAAATGGTCTAAAGAATTTCAAGATCATTCTGCACCAAATTGTGGGTCAGTTTTTAAGAAAGGCTATAAACTTCGACTATTTAGAGGATTGCGTGTTGGTGGTACCAGTTTTTCATCTAAAACCTCTAATTGGATAGTGAATAAATCTGAAAGCAGTTTTCAAATAGTTGCTCTTGTTACGGTCATTAAGGGCTTGCATAAAATCTTCGGCAAAAAAGCAGTGGTTGAATTAATTTGTGTCGATTGATGTCATATGATTGCCGACGCAATGTAGTAACTTAAGCTGGGGTGCCCTGCTACGCAAGTGTTTAATATTCAAGCCGTCGAAGCCTGAACTGAGGTAACGATTGAGGATACAATGTTCACTGCTCTCGCTGATGGTGTCCCTAATTGCCGGTCTGTCATCTTGAGCCTGTTGCCACATTGTCAACAACTCATCTGCTCTGCTAGGTGTCTCTCTGTTTTGCCCACCAATTGCAGAAGCAGCTGATCTAGAAGACATCCAAAACCTAATTGTTAACACCCCTCTATGAACACAGCCTCAATTAGTGCAAAATTGGTTCGACAGGAACTCGTAGTCCATGTCCTACCGTCCAATCTGTATCGCTTTCAGGAGGTATCCCGATGATCAGGCCCTTTCTCGTAGCTGCCGGCTTGACGCTCGCCATAGGCTGGTTGAGTGTTGCTCAGGCACAACCCGGTGATCGCAAGGAACGCGTTGTTGGCGTCGTCGCCGATGCCGTCGTCAACCGGATCAGCTCTTCCTCGTGCGACGATTTCGCCTCCAGCCTCGAGGAGGCCAAGGCCCGCAAAGCCAAGGGTGGCGGAGAACAGA
>JACMIX010000245.1 GCA_014380935.1 Gloeobacterales cyanobacterium ES-bin-141
CGAGAGCTGCCCCATGCTCTGGACCGTAGAGTTTCTCACCCTGGCCGCTCGGAGCCTGAACCCCACGGGTACCCTGGTGACCTACGCCTGCGGGGCCGCTGTCCGCACGGCTTTGCAGGCGGCGGGACTACAAATAGGCTCCACCGCACCGATTGGTCGCCGCAGCCCCGGCACGATCGCCGCCTGGCAGGGCGGACTGCCTACGCTCTCACAGCAAGAGCAAGAGCACCTGCTCACCAGAGCCGCTATTCCTTATCGCGACCCGACCCTCACAGACGATGCCCCTACACTTCGCCTGCGCCGAGAACGAGAACAGGCAGAGTCGCAGTTGGAGATGAGTTCACACTGGAAAAAGCGCTGGACGAGGCGACGCTCGGAAACCGGTTGAATCTGGGCAGATCAGGGTCTGGGACCTTTTGCCCTCACTCCCTCGCGCGGGTATCGCTCTACTGGAGCGTAGACATCATCACCAACTTCAATCGTCTCAAGCCCACCATTCTGGTAGTACTTCAAGAAAGGATTGGCCAGGATCTCCTCGCTCGTGGTGAGGGCCGAGAATGCATACGAGTACATGTACGGGGCGGTGTCGGTGCTCTGGGGCCGGGGCTGGGTGATGCCTGTGAAGTAGTAGGGGCGCATGTTGATGTGCAGGTCCTCCAGGTGTTGGGCCGTGGTGGAGGCGTCTGTCCACTGGGGGCTCATCTGCTGAGTCGGTACGAGTTCGCGCAGAATAGGCACAACGGTCAACCCGGTAATGCTGGAGTAGTCGATGATTGCCGTGCCGCGGTCGGCCAGGTACTTGACCATATTCGGCACCACACTATGAAGGAGAACACCGGAACCGGGTGGACCCTTGAGGTCGGTGTCCGTGGGCAAGATGGCACCCGGACCGATGTAGGGATCTAGCAGCTCGGTCCTGATCGGGGTTTGCGGATAGCCCTCGCTAGCCAGGGCATAGGGCAGGTAGGTTGCCATCTGCGTTCCCAGACTGTGGCCGACTATACGCACTTCGAGCGCGTATGAACTACCCAGAGCGGTGAGCAGATCTTTATAGGCAGTGACAAACTTTTCACCGGCCGAATTCCAGATCCTCTGCTCGGGTTGATAGGGCGAATTGGCGTCGAAGCTGTCCCTGTGCCAGCGGAATATGAACGTGTTGAAACCGGCTGCCTGCCAATCGGTAGGTGCGATAAAATCCTCGGCAGACCCGTCGATTGTCCAACCGTGTACGTAGATAACCGTCGGACGGCTGCGACACAGGTCACCCTCGAGCCACAGGCCCTCGGGTACCGTCACCTGGTCGTCGCTCGTGGCAGTGGGGGGCTGCTCCAGACTCTCGTCCACGGTCGGATTGGTGTAGGGAACAACGTCCTCGACGGGGCAACTGCCCGCATCAGCGCTGTCGAGACTGTAGAGACCACGCTCACGCTCAGCCTGTTGGATAGACCGAGAAAATCCCGGCAGGGGAGAAGTGGACACCGCTTGCGTTGACTTCAAAGGTCGAGCCTCGGCGGTACTCAGCCAACCAGCCGCTAGAATCATTGCCCCGATGGGGAGCAGCTTGCGAAAAGTCCTGTGGGCTTTCATTACATACATAACGCCGCTCATTAAAGTAACATTTACTATCATCAGAACTGTATCGGATAGAAACCAATCCGACCGTATAGATTGTCTCAGAAAAAGCGCAAGAATGTTCTTGGTGGGTCTCTGGTTTGGAGGAATTAGATGAGCATTGTCAACCTGCGGTCGGCTACATATGTATTAATAATGGCTGGTCTGTTGTGTGTTCAGGTGGCCGCACTGGCTGAGCCATCCCCGGAAAGAACGCTCACGGTCACGGGCAGGGGTATCGAGACCCTTCCCTATACGGAGGCAGTGGTTCGCCTGGGAGTCGAGGCGGAGGGCAAAACCGCCGATGACGCGCAAGCCGGCCTACGCAAACGTCTCACTCCCCTGGTTGAGCGCCTGAAACAGTTACAGGTCGAAAAACTTCAAACATCCAACGTTCAGCTCTACCCGCGCTACAACAACCAGCCCAACCGACCGCAAGAACTCGTTGGTTTCACCGCCCGCAATGAACTCGAGTTCCGTATTCCGATTGCCCGGACAGGGACAGTCCTCGACGCGGCAATCGGTAGCGGTGCGAACCTTGTACAGAGTGTCAGCTTCGATGTACCGGATGCCCAGATAGCTACAGCCCGCTCGGTCGCCCTGACCCGAGCCGTTACCGACGCCCGCGCTCAGGCAGAGGCGGTCCTCAAGAGCCTCGGCTTACAGGCAAAACAGATCCGCGCCGTCCAGGTCGGCTCAGCCAATACTCCCCCGGTCCCCCTCGCCCGCCGTCAACTGTCCTCAGAAGCATTTGCCAAAAGCGCCGATTCTCCCACTCCAATCGAAGGCGGCGACACCGAAGTAGAAGCGCTTGTCACCTTGCAGATCAGTTATTGAGTTTGTCTTTAACTCAGCAGGATTCGCGTGAAATTGCTGTTCAGACACTCATGAGGCAGTAGCTTCAGTCACTGGGGATTGGCCAAGCTTGGACCCGCGCCAAAGAATCGGCCAATCTGAATCTCTACTTGGGTAAAGTCCGTGGATGCTTGCTCGTCAAACACGACTTCGTCTGCGTACCTGTTCAGGTTGGGCTGAGTGAACTTATGCACTCTGCGAGCATTCACATCCACAACCCAGTACTCACCCACACCGGCACGGGCATACAGTTCACTTTTGATTTTGAGATCCTTATCCAGGCCTGAGTCAGCTACTTCAACCAGTGCCAGGACATCGGCGGGAGTCGGGTGTGCATCGCTGTAACCCTGCGAGTCTGCTCGTGCAACCATGACATCCGGCACCGGCTCGTTGTACTCGTCGATGTGTAATGGCTGCTCCATCCGAACAGCGACCTTTTGTTTGTTCAGGGTTTCAAGCAGATACAGAAAGATAAAATGCACAATTGCGGTGTGCAGCGGTCCCGCTGAAGGCATGGAATAGATCACTCCATCGTTGAGTTCGGTCCGCTCGGTATCCGCGAAAATACCCGCCTTGCCTATCTGATAGTATTCATCGACAGTAAATCGGCGAGTCCCGGCGAGAGTTCGATTAAGAGTTTGCATAGCGGCTTCTGGTCGCGGGGTTGGGTAGATCTTACCCGAGCCGTGGTTGTGTCGTCGCAGTTGTCTTGTCATATCAGTTGGATGCAAGTACCGGGCTAAGATCGTCTTGAGACAGTTACAGGCGGCGTAGAAAAGCGGTGGTTCAAGCTTTCGTTTTGTCTTTGCTTGTCATCGTTGTCGTGTGGGTTATTGGGGCACCCTTCCTGACCAGACTGCGGCGCAGGCGTCTAAGGAACGCGCCCTGCCCGGAGCATTGGGAAAGCTTCCTGACCCGCAGGGTGCACCTTTACAGACGTCTCCCCCGAGCGCTGCAATATCGGCTTCTTGGCCACGTTAATGTTTTCCTGGTTGAGAAGCAGTTTATCGGCTGTGACGGGTTGGAGATTACCGAAGAGATTAAACTGACAATTGCCTCCCAGGCTTGCTTACTCCTGCTGGGTGGGCACAAGGAATGCTATCCTCGCGTCCATTCGGTCCTTGTATATCCCGGTGCCTACCTGGTAAAAACGCTCAAACCACTGGGCGAATACGTGGTTAGAGAAGTAGAAGAAGTCAGGATTGGAGAATCCTGGTCAGCAGGCGAAGTCGTCTTGTCGTGGGAGGACATCAAGCTCGACGCCCTGAATCAAGAGGACGGACAAAATGTCATCCTGCACGAGTTCGCCCATCAGCTCGATCAAGAAGATGGGGAAGCTGATGGGGTTCCGATTCTGCTGCACAGCGCGGATTATGCCGTCTGGGCGGCGGCGATGGGCGGGGAGTATAAACGGTTGCGGCGAGCGGTCACACATCAGGAAAAAACGGTCATTGACCCCTACGGCGCCACGCACCCCGCGGAGTTCTTTGCCGTCACCACGGAGGCTTTCTTCGAGCAACCCGAACACCTGAAAACAGAGCACTCTGGACTGTATGACGTTCTGAAACACTACTACCAGTTAGATCCAGCTACGTGGAGTGGACAAACGGCAGGGTGAATAGCTCCGCGATAACAAGCA
>JACMIX010000246.1 GCA_014380935.1 Gloeobacterales cyanobacterium ES-bin-141
ACCCACGCTTTGGGTAACCACGGAATGACCGGAGCGCTTCACTTCCGCCAGGGTCTTGTTGACCGCGTACTTCTGGTTGATGGAGTTGATGAGCTCGGTCTGGTTGTGCTTTTTGGCAACGCCCCAGAGGTCGGCGATCAGGTCGAAGGACCCGTCGGTGTTACGCGACCAGCCCAGATCGTATTCGCCATCCAGGGTAGCAACGATGTCGGCGCGTACACGCTGTCCGTTGTAACCACGCACATCGGCGACATTCTTCACGGAGATGCCCAGGTCGCGCAGTGAGGACTTGAGGATTTCGGCATCGGTGATCTTGGTACGGAGAGTGCTGAAGTGAGACATGATTGGGTTTCCTCCTGAGGAAATAAGAAATGACGAGAGAACAAACTTAAAAGATTGGTGGATTGACTCTTGGCGTTTGCTGGACTCACCTCCTGAAAAAACGGTGTAAAACTCTAGAACTCCATGCGCTGGTACTCAGCGATCATGGAAGCTGCCGGACGGGCGCGGTGCCTGGCCCATTCGCGCAATGCTGCCACCTGCTCTGTCAACGTCCGCGACAACGGCATGGTCGACTTGAGCGCGGCGATGATATCGAGCTGGGTAAATTCGCGGTTTTGGGCGAACGCGTCATACATCGCCGCCACCAGCCCTTGCTCGATCTCAGCCCCCGAATATCCTTCGCAGGCGCTGGCCAGTTGAGCAATATCGAAGCGGGCGATATCTTCACGCCGCTTGGTAAGGTGAATGCGGAAGATCTCTTTGCGCTCGTCGGAATTGGGCAGGTCTACAAAGAAAATTTCATCGAAGCGGCCCTTGCGCAAAAATTCGCTCGGTAGACGGTCAACGCGGTTTGCGGTCGCCATTACGAAAACCGGTGAGGCTTTCTCCTGCATCCAGGTCAAGAAACTACCAAAGATACGTGAGGAAGTGCCTCCATCCGAGTCAGCTGACCCACCTGCCCCGGCGAAGGCTTTGTCCACTTCGTCGATAAACAGGATGGCCGGTGAAATCGACTCGGCTACCCGTAAGGCATTGCGCAAGTTGGCCTCGGAGCGTCCGACCATTGAGCCGTCATATACGCGGCCCATGTCAAGCCGCAGTAAGGGTAGACCCCACAGGCGGGCCGTCGTCTTGGCAATCAGTGACTTGCCGCATCCGGGTACTCCGAGGATGAGCATTCCCTTGGGCTGCGGTAGACCATACTGGCGTGCCCGCTCGGTAAAGGCGTCGGCGCGTTGTTCGAGCCAGCGTTTCAGCTCAGTTAGACCCCCTACCGAATTAATCGTCTCGCCGACCTCCAGATACTCCAGGATGCCGTTGCGCTTGATGATCTGCTTTTTCTCGGACAGGACAATATCCACTTCAGCTTCGGTGAGCTTGCCTGCTACCACCTCAGCCTTGCGATAGACCTTGTCTGCTTCATCACGGGTAAGACCCAGGGCAGCTTTGAGCAGCTTCTCACGCTCGTCAGTGCTCAGACGACGGGAGCGACTGAAACTGTTCTTGAGGTGCATGTTGAGCATGTCGTCAAGTTCTGCCATGTTAGGCAACGGGAACTCGACTACGACCGCCTCTTTTTCGAGCTCGACCGGGATTTGCTGGATCGGTGACATCAAGATGAATGTCTTATTCATGCCCTTGAAACTAGCGATGGCATCTCGCAGCCAGCGGGTTACAGAGGCTGAGTCGATAAAGGGGTGCAGGTCTTTGAAGATGAAAATACCGGGCTCGCGCTGGCGAACGACCCACTCGATGGCCGCCTCTGGTGAGACGGTGTTGTGCTGGGTCAGGGTGCGCGGACGACCATACTCGATGATGCCGTGGGTCACCGTCCACAGAAAAACTTTGCGCGGCGGTTTGAGCTGGGTAATGGCGGCAATTGCCTGCTCGGCTCGCTCCTCTTCGGGGGTGATCAAGTAGATGAGAGGATAGTGGGCTTGAATGAGGACTTCCAGCTCGCGCATGGCCATTCACCGCTAAAAAACAGTTAACTCACCAGCGAAACCAACTCTTCGCGCTCCTGAGACCCCGACACCGGCTCGCTCAGGACTGCCTTGGTCCTGGGGAGAGTCTCCAGTCTGTCTGAACGCATCACTACGGGAACCTCGCACTCGGGGCAGTGGTAAACCCGGTGGGTATGACCATGGGCTGCTTCAACCTCTTCAGGATGCTCGAGCATGTAGTACAGAGCCTGCTCAATCAATGCAGACATCGGCTGCTCCTCCAGGACTGCTCTGATCCGCAGTTCGCGGTGCAGTTCGGAAGGTAGATAACATGTGACCTTGTCTTTTTGCTTACGTTTTTCCATTGCCTGTGCCCGGACGCCTCACTCGATCGCTTAATCCAAACTTGTGGTCATACTACAGGCCCAATGACGTCATAGCGTCACGTGAGTAATATTTCTTTACAAAGCTGGGGTCTGTAGTAGCCAGAAACCAGTGATGTCACCGTCCTGACCGGGTTGGACGGCCAGGAAATGAAGGCCGCCTGCCTGTTGCTGACGTTCGGCAAACTGACGGCCACCAGCTTGCATTTGGGGATCATTGAAGGTTGCCAGAACCCAGCGCTCATCGGGACCTGCATCGAGGACCAGGCCGCTGAGTTCTGCCTCTGTATAGGCGAGAGCTACTGGCTCATGGCTGTCTAGCCAGCGGGCTAGAGGTCGAGCGCTTTTGCCGAATAGGAAAACACCCGGTACGGTTGTCGAAGCCAGGTATGGCTCCCAGTCTTGCTTCACCAGCGGTAGAGCAAGGTACTCAATTGGCAACTGAGCAATCTGGGCGAGTTCCGGTGCAGGTAGGGCACTAAATCCCCATTCCTCGGGCAATAGCTCGACCGGGAAGGGGACTGGTACAGACCGGGGAGCTGGGGCGGAATAGGGAGGAGTGTGGTAGCCGGTGTCGAGCGGATAGACATTCAGTCCGCGCCAGGCAAGCCACCGCTGGAGCGCAATCGTGCGCCGGGCGCGGCGCAGGGGAATACCGAGCGTCCGGCAGACGGGACTGGCCAGGTTGAAGCTTGCCTGACGGAAGACGTGAACTTCGAGCGGCGGACCGCCCTGTGCCTCGACGAGTTGCTCCAGGTGAGAGCGCAGCCAGACAGCACCGGCCCTGGCAGCCGGGCAAAATTCACTCAAAAGCGGATTGCCCCCCGAGGTGCAGATAAGTAGTTCCCAAAGAGGCTGCCCGCTATCATCAAAAACGGGGCGGCGGTAAAAATCGAGTTCCCAGACTTCCATAGCGTCCGATATGCCTACAAAAAAATTATGGTCCCTCGGACTGCATACGACTACGGATACGCTCGCCCTGGGTGTTTTTCAGGCCGAGCATCTGCGTACTGCGAGCTGGGTGGAAGGTCGTGAGCTGGCTCGAGTGTTGCAGTCGCGGTTACAAAACTTCACGAACGGCCTGGCCTGGGCGGACCTGGGTTGGGTGGCCGTCTGCGTTGGGCCGGGGAGCTTTACTGGTATGCGGCTGGGAGTGATGGCGGCCCGTACACTTGGGCAGGGACTGGAGGTACCTGTGCTGGGAGTGTCGGCGCTTGCTGCTCACGCCGAGGCACAGGTAAGTACTGGTCCTGTGGCAGTCTGGCTTGAGGCGCGTCGGGGAGAGCGGTACGGTGCTGTCTTTAATCACCAGCCCCAGGAACTGACAGTGGTACGTCCGGACAGCCTGGTGATGCCTTCTGATTGGGAACGGTGGATAAGTGAGTTACCGGAAGGTTGCCAGCTACTGGATGGTAATCTGAACGAGCCGCCCATCGAGGCGATGATGCGTCTTGCGGACCGGCGGTACCGGCAGGGGGTCAGAACGCACTGGTCTGAAGTGCAGCCTTTTTACGGACAGGCACCACCGATTCACGCGGGGGCATTGCAGTCTTCACCGGATACAACACATCTCACGCGTTAGATCAGCAACATGTATCTGCGTCTTACCGTTCTCCCACACGCATTTAAAGGCCGCCGTACCACTCGTAGCCTTGATCGATCCAGTAGCCGATTTGCTCGGGCAAAGCCGCGAGTAGCATGATCTCCGTGACCCACTTAATTTGCTTGTAGCCAAGCTTGATGGGTGAGGCGAGGCGAATGGGAGCACCGTTGTCTACGGGCATGGGTTCAAAGTTCTTCTCGTAGGCAAGTACTGTTTGTGGATGTACGCAGGAGGCCATATCCCACGTTTCATAGAACCCGTACATTTGCCCCTCGCTGTTCCGGAAACCTTCCGCCGAGCGGAAAAATACGTAGCGAGCCTCGGGCTTCGGCTCGACGCGCTTGAGCAGTTCTACAAGCGGTAACCCGCCCCACTGCACAATCGCGGCCCAGCCCTCTACACAGACGTGGCGAATGATCTCAGAGCGGTACGGCAGGGCACGGATGTCCTCCAGACTCAAGCTCATTGGTTTTGCCACCAGTCCACCCACGTTCAATCGGTACTCGGCCTGATTAATCTGCGGAACAACGTCCTCGGCGCTGTTGATCAGGAGCGCCTCGGGCTCGATATCTTCGCGCCGAAACTCCTGTGCCAGGGTCTGGGAATTGAACAGCAACTGTTCAAAATTGCGGTTGAGCGGGTCTGACAACTCGTAGAGCTTGTTCTCGATCTGGTTTTGCCAGGGACCGTTGCCGCAGGCAGCCAGAAGCATGCTCATGCCACTCAGGCTGATGAACTTGCGGCGACCCAACTGTAAAAAATGGCCCATGCGACTGCCTCAGGTAAACATCGAGCGGACAAGCTTCCACTGACCCACCGTCACCGCCAGTATCGAGTGGGCTGCCATAAGTACGAGCACCGTTGGAATGGTCAGGAAATGGACAGTACGAAGATTTTGCCAGCCGCCGAACGTTGCGACGATCCAGCCGAACTGCACGGGTTTCCACATGCCAAGGCCGGTCAAAAGTGCCATGAGCAGTACCGGGATGAAGGCGGTATAAACCAGGCGGTGAAAAACATAGTTGCGCCGTTTTGCATTTTTGCTCTTTTGCAGGGCTTCTAGATCACTTTTACTGACGTAGCGGTTCTGCCACCGTCGGGTGGTAAAGACATAAACCCCATACCAGAGCAAGTTCAGACCAAAGACCCACATGAAGAAGAAATGCCAGTGCCGACCGGGAGCCAGATATCCTCCAAGGGTGAGCCAGCCAGGGAAATCGGTTCCTGCGCGCCCCCCAAAAACGGGATTCGCATTGTAGATTGCAAGGCCGCTACCCATCATCGCAAACAGGCTGATGAGATTGACCCAGTGAAAAACCTTAGCGGCGAGTTGCTGGCGTGGCAGGACCGGTTTATGAGTTGTTGCTGTCATCTGAAGGCTCCTTTCCAAAACGTAAATGTGCCCTCCAGGGCAGAGGGCACTCTTAGAAATAAGCCTGACTAGGGTTTCTTCGTCTCGCCCTTCATGGCATCGCCTTTCATGGCATCGCCTTTCATGGCGTCGCCTTTCATGGCATCGCCTTTCATGGCACCACTCTTCGTAGTATCACCCTTCATGGCATCGCCTTTCATGGCATCGCCCTTCATGGCATCGCCCTTCATGGCATCGCCCTTCATGGCATCGCCCTTCATGGCATCACCGGATTTCGTCGTCTGAGCCAACACATTGGAACTGGCAGTTAAGGTGAGACCGACGGGCAGCATTAAAGAGATAGCCAGAAGCAAATTCAACTTACGCATTATTTCTTCCTCTAAATGACGAACGGGTAAATGGTCAGGTACTTCGCATCCACGCATCGTGGACACTCTGAATACGCTTGTCTGATAGATTCGGATTGCTTGCATTGCTTACAATCTGCTGTGAACAAGCCATGGCCTCTTCACTACGTCCCTGCTCCAACCACAGGAAGATCTCCAATAGATGAGCAGTGCCGCATTGTTTCATGCTCATCCTACGTAAGAAGACGGTCAGGTTTCCATGCGCGTGATCATGTTTGGGTCTTAGAGCCAGTTCTAAGTTCAGGCGGAACGGTTGAGCATGGTAATCGTCCGCCTATGCCGGTAGATAGTGCCGTCGCGCTCCAGCCTGGCCAGAACACGATAGAGAGTTTCCTGGGTGAGACTCAGCTCTGTGGCAATCTCTTTAAGAGAGCGATCAAGGGCAATACTGCGCTCACCCGGCGGCAGCACCTGCAGCAAGAACTCCAAAACTCGCTCCCGGGCCGGAACGATATCACGCAGGGCGAGCTGTCGCTGCAAGAGTTCAATGCGTCCGGCCAGGTGTTTGATGAACACAGAAGCCAGTTGCGCATCACTTTGCAGAGTAGAGAGCAGAGTTACCTTGGGGAACGAAAGGATGTGTGTCGTCTTCTCGGCGATACTCTCGCAGGTGTAGAACCGGTTACTGGTCAAAATCTCCGCGAGCGGCTGTCCAGCTGTCACCCGATAAAGCAGGACTGTCTGTCCGGTGCGGGTGTGTCTTACAACCCTTACCTGGCCGACTCTTACAAAGTATACAGAAGCAGCAGGCTCGTCCTGGCGAAAGATGACCTGTCCGGGAGCAAATTCTCGGTAATCAGTTACGGTCTGCAATGGTTCGGGCAGGGCATCAAGGTCAAGCAATCGTTCAAGCATTAGGTATCTCCATCGCCCGGTATCTTGCGGACGTTGCCGGATAGGATCGCTCCCCGGCTATCTGGAATACGTAACGCCGTCTCAAGTGGATTGCGTACGCTCGATGCCGCTGCTAATCTCCACCTGTTACCCGCGAGCTAGACATCGAGTAGGGTCAGGGCTTCCTACTTGGAAGGCCCAGCGAGCAGATTGGTGAACTGCCCTGCAAACTATGAACGACGAAGGTGTTGCTGTAGGGAAGGAGGCTCCATTGTCGGAGCCTCCCTGAGATATCTACTGGTTGATCTGGAACTGAGCAGTGGGAGACGAATACGACACACCACCGACCACTGAGACAGCTTTGAGGGTATGACTGCCGACCGCGAGCCCGCTGGTGCTGTAGCCTTTCACATCGCTGCCTGAGTTTCCTCCTAGCCAGTAAGGACCATTACTCTCTGCCCACACCTGTTGGTTGTCGATGTAGAACTTGACCTGGGAGGGTGAATCACTCGATGTCGCCTCGACATACATCTTCTGGCCCTTGGTGTAGGTGCTCTTGTCGAGGTCCACGCTCACCTCCACCGCATCGTCATCGTCATCACCCCCCCCTCCCGAGCCACCCACCGTCAGCATCGCCGCACTGCCCTTGGGCAGCGAGAACACATACGTGCCGTTGCTCGAACTCACACTCGTACTCGTGTATGACCCTTTGGGCTTGCCGTCCGTCGTCCCGTCAAAGGTCTGTCCCGCAAGCGTCAAGCCCGTCTTTGCACTGACCGACGATGCACTGAGGCGCGTCAAACTCGCACTACCGCTCGTCCCGGCGATGGTGATGCGCGCATTGCCACTCAAGGACTGGTCCTTGTTGAGCGCTACCACCCGTATCGCCCCGGTGTTGTCCTTAGTGGCCCAGACCTTCATGTTGCCGGTCTTGGTGATGCTCACCGGCACAAGCGAGCCCTGGTTGGCTGCCGCCTGAGCAAACAGCAGCATGCCGTAATAGAGCGGGTAGACCTGCGGGGTATAAGTTGCAACGCCCTCGTAGTCGATGTGACCATCGAAGTACAGCGGCGTCATGTCGGGTTGCGAACCGGTGATGATGTTGACTCCACCCGCGCCGATGTTGGCGGCCTCGAACATCATGTCCGTCGCCCATAGAGCGGCGGCCAGGGTATTGCTCACCCCGTTCACCCCTCCACAGGTCATCGAGTTGGTCTCTGAGATACGCATTTTCTTGCCGTACTCCCCAGCCTCCGCGACAATCGGCACGAACCCCTGCACAAAGTCATGCGAGGCTTTGTTCGACAACACATCGCTAATCGTCGGAATGTCATCGGGGTCGTCGGGACAGGCGGTGTAGGGGTAGCCGTGGTAGCTGACGCTGTTGATAGCTGAGGCTTCGGCTTTCATAAAATCCGGAAAGTAGTTCTTCCAGCGTCCATCGTCTTTGCTGCCGCCCGAGAAAACCGGACCGTTGAGGGGCAAGCTGGTGGAGACACGGTTGTACAGGGCGTTCTTGTGAGCGTTGAACTCGCTAATGTACTCATCGAAGGTCCAATCGGAGGGTCGGATAGGCACGGCCTTTCCGGTTGAGGGGTCTGTGTAATAGGTCTTGTAGGGAAAGATGTTGGCTTCGTTGCTGATTTGGAAGGCGAG
>JACMIX010000247.1 GCA_014380935.1 Gloeobacterales cyanobacterium ES-bin-141
GCAGTTGCGAGTGGAACATCTCGGCTAGAACCTGGTAGGCGGCTTCAAGGTCGAAGTCGGGGTCTGCGAGTTTTTGGGTAGCAAGACCGTCAAAGGCGGCAAGCAAAACCGCTGCCACGGTCTCAGGAGGGTGGGCGAGCTTATGTCGGGCGAGCTTGTCGATAGTGGTGCCGATACAATCGCGGCCCGCCGCGAGCATCGCCGCCGCCGCCGGTCGGAAGTGGGAGTGGTGTAGCCCCAGGGCAAACAACTCGCTCCTCAAGCGGTACCACTCGGGTTCGCGCTCCACCCGCTCACGGGGCTCGGCAAGGATAACCCGCTCCAGTTCTTCGCCGCTGAACTCGTTGGTGAAGCGCTGCATCTGCTCGACATAGTGCCTGCCTGCCTCAGTCAGAACCTCCTCCAACAGCCCGTCTTTGCTCTTGAAGTAGTAGTGAATGAGGCCCGGAGCGACACCGGCCGTGCGGGCAATCTCCTTCATCGTCGCTGCCTCGTAGCCTTTCTCGGCAAGTAGACGGTAGGCGGCAGCAACGATCTGCGAACGGGGCACTGATGGTTCTTTGCTAACCTTCATAACGATAATGATGTTAGTTGGTCGAACAACCAAATTTTAGCCCGTGGGAAGGGAAGGCGCAAGGGCAGGATGGAAAGTCAGGCCAGAGTTCGAGGAGCCAGGACGATGATTTCTAGGCCGGGGTCAGGTCACCTTAGGCTTTTCGGATACAACCATTGGCGAACCCCGTAATACCTGCCTCAGACATCGTGGTCAGGATGGCCTGATTGCGCTTTCTCCATCCGGTGGAAGATAGCGTCCGTCAACCACTCGGTGGTGGCCTTGAAGTTGTGAATCGGGGTGGGTAGAAGTTCGAGGTAGCGCACCTGACGGAGCAGGTGGCCGAGATGGCCTTTGATCTCGTAGCGGTCGTACAGTTCGGCTGCTGCCTCTCCCACCCCGAGCTTCATAAGGGTTCCGCGCAAATGCACCTCGGCTGCAACAGGAGGATGTCCCTCTGAGAGGGCTTTGAGGTTGTGTGCGATGGCATAACCCTGCTGGTAAGCCACCTGGGCGATAGCTGGCAGGGGTTTTTCCGCATCGATTGCACAGTCCCCGCCTGCAAAAACCTCCGGGAAAGTAGGCAACTGCAAGGTCGGGGTAACCCGTAACTGCCCACGTTTGTCGCGCTGCTCCTCGGGCACCAGTGTCTTCAGTAGTGGATGGGCCTGGGTACCTGCTGTCCAGATGCAGGTGGCGGCGGGCAGATCCTCGGAAGTTCCTCGCATATTCAGCGTGAGCCCATCGGGACGCACCGCTGTGACCTGCGTCTCCACTTCAAGTTCGATCGGAACTACGTGCCTCGGCAAAGACTGATGGACCGTCCAGCGCAGGTTGTAGTTCATGTCGCCCTGCAAGATTTCAGACCCGCGGTGCAATAACACGATACGGATCTCGCTGCCGTCTCCGCCCAACTGCCGGTAGCGGCCCGGCAACCAGTCCGCGAGCGTCGAGGCCAGTTCAAGCCCACTCGGACCCGCGCCGACCACCGCAACCGTGAGCAACCGGCGGCGCTCGGTACTGTCTTCAGTCTGTCCGGCCCGCTGCAAGCTCTCGCGCAGGTGCCGCTTGAGGGAGAGGACGTCATCCCCGGTGCGAAAGGCAAACGAGTGCTCCCTGGCCCCCTCGACCCCGAAATACCCGGCACAACTACCGAGGGCCAGCACTAAATTCCAGTAAGCGTAACTCAAGCCCGAGGCAAGCTGAACGCGCCGCCCCGGTAGGTCCACGGCACTAACCATCCCGTGTACGAACCGTATCGCGTTGCCTTCGAGCAATTCCTCGTAGCGTGGGACGACCTGGTGAGAATCCATCTCGCCGCTGAGCAACTCGTAGAGGAGAGGTTTGAAGGCAAAGTTCTCCTCCTTGTCGAGCAGATACACCGGTCGGGTGTAGTGCATGCGGCTCAGGTGCAGAGCCGTGAATAGCCCTGTAAATCCTCCACCCAGGATCAATGTCGGCGCGTTCTTGTCTGGCATGATCCCTACTCCCTTGCAGAGAACCGGTGTCGAGAGCTGCACGATTACTTGTGCAGGGCATTCATATGCGTTGCCGAGCGTGAATCAGCCGCTACTTCAAGCTGTCTGTATCTGTCCCAGGCGATGCACGCCCAGACATTGAGTATGAGGAAAACATTCTTGTCCCAACTAGATTCATTGTTCGGGAGCAAACCTGCCGCTGGAAAGAGTCCAAAGGCCATGATGAAGCTCGTAAGCATCAGGATCAGCAGCAGCCCTGCCCATTTCACCCAGCGATCGATGATGAACAGCAGACCGGCTGCAATCTCGACTGCGGGCAGCAAATAGGCGTAAGGGAGAGCAAGAAAGGCCGGTATCGGGCCGATACCCTCGAAGCCAAGACCCCACAGCTTGAGCTTAGCGGTAAGCAAAGTTTCAAGCAGGCCGCCGCTATCACGAAAGTGCAGGTAGTTGGCAATACCCGAGAGGATAAAGAAGACTCCCAGCAGGATTCGAGTCACGGTCATTGCAGTTTTCATTACTGTCTCGCTTGTGTGTATGCCCGACATACTTGTGAATTTCCAGCCGAAAACGCTACACAGGTAGTCTTGCTCCGTGTCATTCGTCGCTCGGAATATAAAACTGGAACAAATGCGCTTGTGAGCATCATTATTAGGCTGCGAGACAATTTATGCGAAAAAGATAACCAAGATAAGGCGCAACTTATTGAGCTGTTCCAGGTAATGCCAAACTTAATCGGGAAAACAATCTGCTTCAACTTCAGACAACTTTAAGATTCCGGTTAAAGTTCTTATCTTGGCTTGCAAATAGTTTCAATTAAATGACAATGGTTGCATTCTTCATCTGCCACTCACTTCTAGAAAATGCAGTGAACTTCTTGCAGGCTTTACAGAGCTACGGACAATCTGCCTGGCTTGACTACATTCGGCGCAGCTTGCTTGTGAGCGGTCAACTCAAGCAGCTGGTCGATGAGGATGGATTGGTGATCTCGGACGTCTTCGGGCAGATTACCCGCCGCTGCGGGTTGGACATCAACGTGCCGGAGCGGTGGTACCGCTTCGGTGTGGTTGAGTCAGCCTGGGCGCACGGGGATTTCACCGTGCTGGCCGAGCGTAGGCGGCAAGCGTTGCGGGTTCATCTGGGAGCGGATGTATCAGTGGGCCTCAATACCTTGCATGGGGTGGTTGTCGAGGCGCTTGACCCGCTGCTAGTGTTGAGCACTAGCAAGACGGGAGGCTAAACTGTGCAACCAACTTCTTCCGCGGTACAAGCAGCCGGCCCCTGTATCCTGGTCGTCTTCGGGGTAGGTGGGGATCTATTTAAGCGGTTGCTGCTGCCGGCGCTCTACAACCTGGCCGAGCGCGGCCTGCTCAATGAAAGCTTCGCCCTGGTCGGTCTTGCCCGTAGCCGCCTGAGCCGTGATGCTTTCCGCGAACGCACCCACGAGCAACTCGAGCAGTTCGCCACGGTTCCAGTTAAGCCGGATGTCCTGGAGCGCCTTGTCGAACATTTCCATTACCTCGAAGGCGATTTTGAGGAACCGACCACGTACGAGCGTCTGCAGGAGCAACTCGCCCTCGTGGACCAGCAGGCAGGTACGGGCGGAAATTACCTCTTCTACCTGGCGACGGCTCCTGAGTACTTTGGACCCATCGTCGAGCACCTCGCCACAGCCGACCTCATGCGCGAGACGGAGCAGGCCTGGCGGCGTGTGATCATCGAGAAACCCTTCGGGCGCGATCTTGCCTCGGCCCGTGCCCTCAACGGCTCCATCCGCGCCTTGCTCTCAGAAGGACAGGTCTACCGGATAGACCACTACATGGGCAAGGAGACCGTCCAGAACATCCTGGTCTTTCGCTTTGCCAACGGTCTGTTCGAGCCGCTCTGGAACCGCGATCACATCGACCACGTGCAAATCACCGTGGCCGAGAGCGTCGGCGTCGAGCAGCGGGGCGGCTATTACGACCATACCGGGGCGCTGCGGGATATGGTGCCCAACCACCTCTTCCAGTTGCTCGCCCTCACCGCCATGGAGCCGCCGACCTGCTTCGCCGCCAACTCCGTGCGGGGCGAGAAGACGAAACTGCTCGACGCAGTTCAAGTCCCGAAGCAGGGGGATGTAGCCGCCCACGCGGTACGTGCCCAGTATGGAGCAGGCATCGTTGGAGGCAAAACAGTCGCGGGTTACCGCGAAACGGCAAAGGTCAATCCGCAATCTCACACTGAGACGTTTGTCGCTCTGAAGCTCATCATCGACAACTGGCGTTGGGCAGGGGTTCCCTTCTATCTGCGCACGGGTAAAGCCCTTACCCGCCGCGCCAGCGAAATTTCCATCCAGTTCAAGCAGGCTCCCTACGCCATGTTTCGCAACACGCCGGTCGAACAGTTGACACCCAACTTTCTCACCGTGCACATCCAGCCCGAGGAGCGCATTTCGCTCGGATTCGGCGCGAAAGTGCCGGGACCGAGCGTGCACATTGGCAGCGCGACCATGAACTTCTGCTACAAAGACCACTTTGGTGCAGCCCCGAGCGTCGGCTACGAGACGCTCGTCTACGACTGCATGACGGGCGATGCCACCTTGTTTCAGCGCTCCGATACGGTGGAGGCGGGCTGGAATATTGTCGAGCCCGTGCTGCGGGCCTGGGAGGAGCCGAACACAATCGCGGGCTACGCGGCGGGCAGCCGCGGTCCATCGGAGGCGGACGCATTGCTCGCCCGCGACGGACGACACTGGCGGGAGCTTGAAGCATGATTCTGGCTGGTGACATTGGTGGTACTAAAACGCGGCTGGCCGCCTTTGAAGGGCAGGGTAATCAATTGCGGGGCCTGGTTGAGGAGACGTTCGCAAGCAGCAGCTACCCGAGCCTGCTCAGTATTGTGAGTGCATTCGTAGAACGCTACGAACTAAAGCCCGAGGCCGCCTGCTTTGGTGTGGCTGGTCCTGTGCGCCACGGACAGGTGCAGACGACAAACCTGCCCTGGGTAGTAGACGCCTCGGAACTAGGGGAGCAACTCGGCCTCGAGAAGGTAATCCTCATCAATGACCTGGAGGCGAACGCATACGGCCTGGCTGCCCTGGCCCCCGGGGACCTGGTGCTCCTCAACCCGGGCGAAGCCACTCCCGGCAACGCTGCCCTCATCGCAGCCGGTACTGGTTTAGGCGAAGCCGGTCTATTCTGGGACGGCACTCAGCACCTGCCCTTTGCCTGCGAGGGTGGGCATAGCAGCTTTGCTCCAGCCGATGCCCTGCAAACCGAGCTACTCAGCTACCTCCAGTCGCGCTTTGACCATGTGAGTTGGGAGCGGGTACTCTCCGGTCCCGGCCTCTACAACGTCTATCGATTCCTGCGCGACAGCGGACGAGGCACGGAACCGCCCTGGCTCACCGAGAGTCTGCAAGGCGCGGACCCGGCTGCTGTAATCTCCAAAGCTGGCCTCAACCGGACCTCCAGACTCTGCGAGCAGGCCCTGGACCTGTTCATCGCTCTCTACGGCGCGGAAGCCGGCAACCTTGCCCTCAAGCTGATGGCCACGGGTGGCGTCTTTATCGGCGGTGGTATCGCCCCCAAGATCCTCGCGCGCTTCAAAGAAGGTACTTTCATGCAGGCTTTCGCCGCTAAAGGCCGCCTTCAGCCTCTGCTCGCCGCCATCCCGGTGCGCGTCATCCTCAACGAGCGCACCGCCCTCCTCGGGGCGGCCCTCTGTGCCCGACACGGTACAGGCAACAAGCAATAGATCACAGCAACTCCCCGATGCATCCGGTCCCGTGCTGGCTCCGTATCCCTGTATATCCAGGTTGAGTAGACACAAATGCGCAAATCACTTTTTCTGCTTTTAATAGTTCTCACCGTCATCCCGGTTCAACAGGCGTTTGCCGCCCCGGACTCGATGCCTGTACTCGTTGCCCAGGAGGGCAGTTCCAATCTCGGTAGCGGCGGCGACACCTCCAGCGAGCTGCAGACGTATCTCGACAAAGAGCTCGCGGCCATGAAGGTGGAAATCGCCATGATGCGGCAGGAAATCGCCACCATGAAGTTCGATATGATGCAGATGCGCAAGCAGTTCTCTAACCGCAAGCGCTAGTCACTTGGGAAAAACCAGGCCAGAGCGCATCGGCGGATAGCCGTTTCGTCATGTGGGAGCATCTACTATTCTCTGCCCAGCGGGGTAGAGTAACGCAGATGGGCAGGAGCTACAGTTCAAGGCAGGTGCATTGCGTTGCTCCAGCTGTCCTGAGAACTTGAGTCTGTACTGCATCTTGGATGTACCGCTCTGGCCGAGATCCCATGTCCAGGCAGCGCAGCAGGTATTTCTCGTGACCATGTTTTCTCCCACCTCTACCCGCAAGCGCGGTGTGATCCTCACAACCGTCGGTTGGAAGAAGCTCCAGCAGGCGATCAGCACAGCCGAATTCAAGGACAACCACGGCGAACGCTACACCTTTGATCGGCTGGGCGAACGCACCAGCCTTGACCCCGCCACGATTGCCAAGGTGCTTGAGCGGCAGAAGGCGGTGGACCGGCGTACCCTGGCGCTATTTTTTCAGTCCTTCGGTCTCGAACTCGACGACGACGACCATTCTCAGAAGCGCATAGTCCCGACCGATCGCCGCCAGCACTGGGGACAGGCGGTGGATGTATCGGTTTTCTATGGGCGGACCGCGGAACTGGCCGAACTGGAGAACTGGGTTGTCGAAGATCGCTGTCGGCTGGTCATGCTGCTGGGTATGGGCGGCATCGGCAAGACGACTTTGTCTGTGAAGCTTGCCGAGCGGGTTCAAGATGGGTTCGAGCATGTAATCTGGCGCTCGCTGCGTAATGCTCCGCTCCTCCAGGACATTCTCGTGGACCTGCTCGAATGTCTGTCCTGTGATCAGCACACCAGTGTGCCCACCACACTGGACGGCAAGATCTCCAGATTGACCGATCACCTGCGCAATCAGCGCTGCCTGGTTATCCTCGACAACGTCGAGACCGTCCTGTGCGGCAATGGTTCTGCCGGTTACTACCGGGAGGGTTACGAGGAGTACGGGGCATTCTTCAAGGGGCTCGCCGAGGTCGCCCACCAGAGTTGCCTGATGCTGACCAGCCGTGAGAAACCAGCGGAACTGGGGGTACTCGAAGGCCGGACACGTCCGGTACGGGTCTACCAGCTATGCGGCATTACGGAGGCGGAGGGGCAGCAAATCCTCGAAGCCAAAGACCTGACCATCAGCGAGTCCAACCCGGACTGGAAAGTGCTGATTGCCCATTACAGCGGTAACCCGCTTGCCTTGCAGATCGTTGCCACGATGATCCGAGAGTTGCTCGACAGCGACATCGGTGCCTTTGTGCAATTGTTGAGGCGCGGCACAATTATCTTCGATGACATTCGTGACCTGCTTGAACAGCAGTTCAGGCGCCTGAGCGAATTCGAGAAGGAGGTCGTCTACTGGATTGCAATTGAACGCGAGGGCGTCGAACTGAGTATCCTGCGCGAGGACATTGCCGCGCGGGTGTCGGATACCAGGCTCTGGGAAGCCCTGCGTTCCCTGGGTAGACGCTCGCTGGTGGTAAGGAGCGGTATACGCTTTACCCTGCAGCCGGTACTGATGGAATACGCGAGCGACCGGCTGGTCGAACAAGTATCCTCCGAGATTATCAACCGAAAGATTGCGCTCATCGACAGCCACGCCCTGATCAAGGCTCAGGCAGCCGATGACGTGCGGGAGGCCCAGACGCGTCTCCTCCTCAAGCCGCTCGTGGATCGCTTGCTTGCCACTTTTGGCAGCCGCCCCGCTATCGAACGCCGACTGGCCGAACTGTTGTCGGACCTGCGACGGGTACCCCGGCAGTCTGGTTACGCGGCCGGAAACCTGCTCAACTTGCTCTGCCACCTCAAGGCTGATCTGAGCGGCCACGATTTCTCGGGCTTGCCTATCCGTCAGGCAGATCTGCGGGATGTATCCCTGCATGGGGTCAACTTTTCGCACTGCCACCTGGAGCGTTCGGCGTTCATCGAGGCGTTCGGCAGTACCCTGTCACTGGCCTTCAGCCCGGACGGCAGTCTGCTCGCGACCGGGGATATCGGGGGTGAGATTCACCTGTGGCGGGTCCGCGATGGCCGGCAACTGACGATCTGCCGGGGACATACTGACTGTGTCTGGTCGGTGGCCTTCAGTCCCGACGGAAAGAGGCTCGCAAGCGGCAGCATGGATCAGACGGCGCGTCTTTGGGATACCGCCACGGGTCAGTGTTTGAAAACCCTCAAAGGACATGCCAATCTTATCGGGTCAGTAGCTTTTAGCCCGGACGGTCGTACCCTTGCAAGCGGCAGCCGGGATACAACGGTCAAGCTCTGGGACATCGCCACGGGCCAGTGCGGGAGGACTCTGTCAGGACACGGCGGTTGGGTGAGCAGTGTCTCCTTCAGCCCGGACGGGCAGACGCTTGCGAGCGGCAGCGCCGATCAAACGCTGTGCCTGTGGAATAGCGCTACGGGGGAGTGCCGCAGAACCTTGTCAGGACACAGTAGCTGGGTGTGGTCGGTGGCTTTTAGCCCGGACGGTCGTACCCTCGCAAGCGGTAGCCAGGATGGTA
>JACMIX010000032.1 GCA_014380935.1 Gloeobacterales cyanobacterium ES-bin-141
CGAGCAATCCTCTCATGCCGAGTCCTGATGCCATCGACGAGCAATTCGCGGACGCGGCTAATCGGGCTATGAGCACAGCTGTCGAACTTGCCCGAGTGCTGATCGGCGCGCACCAGGCAGCGATGACCGTGATCGTCCAGGGTGACTGGAGTACAGCCCGTAAATATTTTTCGCTCTCGGAGAAGTACGCTGCCTGGTCGAACTACAAGACTCCCGCGGTCGGGGTCGGCACCCACGCCTGGTTTTTGCAACACAACGAGCCTGTCCGATTCACGCAATCGGAGCTTGAGACCCACCCTGCCTGGATAGGCTTCGGTACCGAGGTCGGCAAGCACCCACCCATGAACGGCTGGTTGGCGGCCCCGATTGTTGATCCCGAGGGCACAAATTGGGGCTTGTTCCAGCTTTCCGATAAGTACGAGGGTGACTTTACCGAAGAGGATGAGCGGCAATTCCTTAAACTCGCCGAACTAGTTTGCATAACGCTGGAAGCTTTGTGGGAGACCCGCAATCTTCGCAAGGCGCAATCGGGGGCTTGAACGTCGCCCGCCACACGTTACCTGTAACGGCCAACTTTTAGCCGGGACTAGACCTCGAAGGTGTGGATTCTCCGTTACTAGCGGGTAACCTCTGCACAGGTTTGGGCCGCCCCTCGAAACGCCCTTGATCGGTTCTCGAGCGCGATCGGCAGCCTGGGAGGGGAGACATAGAATGGGTACAACTCTTGGGAGGGCGCTCATGGCGACGCCGGTCGTGACCACGGATACCTGGGTACGGGCTGATTGGGATAGCTTCGTACACCTGGCGGACGCCCCTGCCTACGAGCGGGCGAAGTTCTACTACAACCGCGGTTGGATGCGCATTGAAATGTCACCAGTCGGTCCTGCCCACGCCCGCGACAACAACCTCCTCTCCCAGATCGTCGGTGTCTTCGCTCTTAGCCGGGATTTGCGCCTGGAGGGTTATATCACCCCAAGCCTGCGCAAAGCAGGGCTGCAAGAAGCACAGCCGGACCTGGCTTTCTACGTCGGAGATGGCAACAGGCCCGTCCGGGGCACCAAACCGATCGACATCCCCACGACGGACCCACCGTCATTGGTCATAGAAGTATCTGCGACCACGCTCGATGACGACCTGACCACCAAGCGGAAACTGTATACCGAACTCGGGGTAGGCGAGTACTGGGTAGTGGACGTATTAGCGGGGAAGGTCAAAATTTTCGGCCGCGCCGGAGTAACCGAATTGATGCCTCTGGAGGTCTCGAGCGTGTTCGCCGGACTTGCCAGAGAACACCTGGAAGAGGCCTTACGGCTCGGGCAAGGGGAAGGTGACACGGCTGCAATGCGGTATATCCTGAACTTGCCCAGAAATACCGACGGGTAGCATTTGCGCAGACACTGGACGATATATTTGATGTTGCCCAGAGTGCGGGAGTTCAGGTCGCCTGCAAGACAGCTTAAGCAGTGATTCAGTCGCAGATAAGAGTATTGAAAATCTGTTCGGATTTAGGAGGCGAGCGCAACCGATTAGCCCGTGCTTCCTAAGCGTTCTAGCTTCTCAACAAGATAGCATCTGAACTCTTGAAGTTGCCTAATCTTCTCATCAACCTCTCCAAGCTTGTTTTGAGTGATCCCTACTTTGTCTCCAGGTGAAAGTGTGTCCCACTCATGAATCACTTTCTTGATTTCACTGAGCGTAAATCCAAGGGCTTTGCCCTGCTTGATGAACTCTAAACGCGCCACGGCTTCACTGTCGTAGTGCCGGTAGTTGTTTTCTCTACGCTTGCTGTTTAAGTCCAGCCCAGCCTTCTCGTAGAAACGGATCGTATCTTTCGATACGCCTGTTTTTTGGGAGAGTTCACTGATCAACATAGAGCGCTGAGGTTGAGAGGTTTAAGATTACTACTTGACATTGAAGTATACTCCATACTTTAAGTTTGGCATAGTTCCTCTTACAGGCTGAGCACTATGCAAAATTCAAGCCAGGCGAACAAAGCTGTCATCATTACAGGCGCAAACAGTGGTTTGGGCTATTACTGTGCTGAGGCGATCGCAAGGTCTGCGCAAGGCTGGCACATCATTATCGCCAGTCGAAATCTGCTCAGAGTTGAAGAAGCTGTTTGTAAGATGACGGCTGAAACTGAATATCCATACATCGAGGGTATGGCTCTCGATTTGGCATCTCTGGCATCTGTTCGTCAGTTCGCACAGAACTTTGTCGCTGGAGAACGTCCGCCCTTACAGGCAATCGTTTGTAATGCAGGCATTCAAGTTGTTTCAGACACTCTCTACACAGAAGATGGGTTTGAGATGACATTTGGTGTTAACCACTTAGGCCACTTTCTACTTATTAATCTGCTTTTGCCACAGTTGAGCGCTCGCGCTCGCATCGTGTTTGTTAGTAGCGACACACATAATCCCGATGCAGACACTGGAATGCCTTACCCGCAATACCAGAATGCGGAACTCCTCGCATTCCCTACTGATAATGACGATGCAGACATCGGCAACACGGGACGGAGACGCTATACCACTTCCAAGCTCTGCAATATTCTCTGTGCTTACGAGCTTTCACGTCGCTTGCAAAAACAACAGCTAACTACCACAGTGAATGCTCTTACTCCAGGTTTGATGCTCGATACGAAGTTGGCTCGAGACTATAGCCAGGCAGAACTTTCTGCTCTGAGTAAAGCCATTCCACCATCTATTCTGGAGAAGGCTGTGGACTCTAAAACGTCGGGCAGTGCTCTTGCCAGGCTCATTCTCGATCCCTCGCTAGAAAATGTTACGGGCAAATATTTCGATGGTCTGGAGGAGATTCAATCTTCGGATGAATCTTATGACGAGAAGAAAGCAACTGAACTTTGGGAGTCCAGTGTGAGGTTGGTCAAACTCTCGCCTGGTGAAGCCACTCTCTTGCGATAAGACATTGTCGCGGGCTACACTTCAGCTACCCATCTTGAGCCAACCAAAAACTTGATCGACTGTCAGGACAAGCTCAATTTCCGGTAAGACAGGTAAAGCTTCACTGCCCTGGAGCAGTATGGGTTGTTGATCAGGTATGAACGCCAGGATACTCAAATCCTCTGGATCAACGAACCACCCAAGACGGCTACTGTGATTGAGGCAGTGGAGAATGTTACCAATGACTTTGTTGGCTTTTTGCTCTGGTGAGAGAATTTCAATCGTCCAATCTGGCGACAGTTCAAAGTTGTCAGGCACTTCGGCTGTGGTGGTCAAGGGGATTCGCTGCCACAGAAATATCGCTATATCGGGGACGATCGAGCGTCCGCCGAAACTACATCTCAGCTCGGGAAAAGCGTAGGCAATCTTCTGCTCTTCTGTCGTTTGATTAACCGCTGCACAAAGCTTACCTTGTAGACGACTGTGTCTTCCTTTGGGCATCGGTTTCTGGTTAATCTCACCATCAATGTATTCGCTAGCAGGCTTTGTTTCCGGGAGCTTCAGAAATTTCTCCAGGGTAATCGGTTGAATCGTTGCAATATTCATTGCACCTGCATCCTATTTGGATAGGGCTTTTCTGAGTTTAGCAAATCGAGGACTTCTGGATTCGTTGGTCACCTACTGAGCCTGCGTACCCCGGCGTATTTCCAGGACCGCTCTTGCCTCTTCGCGGTCGTCAAAGTGGACTTTCTGAGTTCCGATGATCTGGTAGTCCTCGTGGCCCTTACCAGCTAACACCACACAGTCACCCGGTTCCGCCTCCAGGATCGCCTGACGGATGGCAAGGCGGCGGTCCACCTCGACGACCGCCCGAGTCTGAGCCGGGATGCCCGCCTGAATATCTTCTAGAATCAGCCGGGGATCTTCGGTGCGGGGGTTATCGGAGGTGACCACGGCGAGGTCGGCAAGTTCTGCCGCGATCTGACCCATTTGGGGGCGCTTAGTCCGGTCTCGGTCCCCGCCGCACCCGAATACACAAATGAGCCTGCCCGTGACGAAGGGGCGAGTTGCTTCGAGTAGTTTGCGTAGCCCGTCCGGGGTGTGGGCGTAGTCAACGATCACCGTTAAGTCATCCTGAGCCGTGCTGACTCGCTCCACACGACCGGGTACACCCTCAAAGGTCTCAAGCCCAAGAGCGGCCTGCTCAAGCGGCATGCCGAGGGCAAGAACCGCGCCCACTGCCGCGAGCACATTGGCCAGGTTGAAACGCCCGACCAGGGGACTTATGAAAGCCGCACGCCCCCTGGGTGTCACGAGCGTCCCCTGCGCACCGTCGGGGGTAAGTTTCACGTCAACCGGGTAAATATCTGCTCCGCTACCCTCATCGAGCCCATAAGTCCACACGTCTTTGAGCTCGGCGGCAACACGTGCGCCCCAGGGGTCGTCCAGGTTGATGATCGCCTGACCTGAGAGGTATTCGGGACTGAAAAGACTGGCCTTGGCCGCGAAGTAACTCTCCATGTCCGGGTGAAAGTCGAGGTGGTCCTGGGTCAGGTTGGTAAACACAGCCGCCTCGAAGCGGCAGCCTGCTACTCGTCGCTGGCTAAGCGCATGGGAACTCACCTCCAGGACAGCGTTCTCGCAACTGGCCTCGACCATGCGGGCCAGCAATTGCTGAATTTCGAGAGCAAAGGGTGTCGTGTGATGGGCCGCGCGCGACTGACCCGGCCACCTTCCGTAGAGCGTGCCAATCAGCCCCGTGGGAGCCGTGCGTCCCAGCAGGTACTCGATGAGGTGCGTGGTTGTCGTCTTGCCATTGGTACCCGTGACGCCGATTAGCTTGAGCTTGCGGGCCGGAAAATCATAGAAGGCCGCCGCGAGCTTTGCACAAATTTCGACGACGTCCGGCACTCGAATCACAGGCACCGGGGCATCCACGGCCACCTGCTCCGAGACCACCAACCCGACCGCCCCACCCTTGAGGGCCTGAGACCAGAACTCGCCTCCGTCTACCCGTGTGCCCGGCAGACCGACAAATAGATCCCCCGGACGGACCTGCCGTGAGTCGGTAGCAAGTCCGCCGATTTCTGGATCTGCCTGTACCTGGGTCCGGTCGAGCCCCGTACGCTCAAGAAGTTCGCGCAGATGCATGAAAAGTTTGCTCCAGGAGTGTTTGGATCGATTCAAGGGAACTGCGGTGTGAGATAGCAGACACAGTACACCC